>DATMES010000007.1 GCA_035556555.1 Frankiaceae bacterium | reverse complement strand
AGGGTTGGGCCGACGCGGGTGCGCGGGCGCCGCTCGTCCGGGGTTGACCGCCGTTCTTGTGGTGGTCCAGCGCCAAAGGGGCTCCTGCCCAGCACGATCCAGGCCCAGCGCGAGCCAGGATGGAAAAGGCTCCCGGTTGCGCGGAGGGTCAGGCCTCCGCGACCGCCGTGCCGCCTCCGCCGCCACCACGGCCTCGCCCGCCACGCCGCCGGCGGCGCTTGGGGGCCTCGCCCTCGCCCGCGGCGACCGGAGCGGCGGGTGCGGTGACCGTGACCTCGCCGCCCTCGACCTTGCGGACGCGGCGCCGGGCCTTGGTACGCGGTGGCACCCGCGAGAGCGGGTCGCCGTCCTCCTGGCGCGACGCGGGGGCGGTCGTGGCCGCGCGCGGCTTGCGCTTGCGGCCGGTCTCGCCGACGTCCTCCAGCTCCTCCGCCGCGAGGCCCGCGCGGGTGCGCTGGGCGCGCGGGAGCACGCCCTTCGCCTCCTTGGGGATGTCCAGGGCGTCGTAGAACCACTGCGACGACGAGTACGTCTCCGGCGGGTCGGGGAACGGCAGCGACAGCGCGGTGTTGATGGCCGCCCACTTCGGCAGGTCGTCCCAGTCGACGAACGTCACCGCGACGCCGGACTCGCCCGCGCGGCCGGTGCGGCCGATGCGGTGCAGGTACGTCTTCTCGTCGTCGGGGCACTGGTAGTTGACGACGTGCGTGACGCCGCTGATGTCGATGCCGCGCGCGGCGACGTCGGTCGCGACGAGCACGTCGATCTTGCCGGAGCGGAACGCCCGCAGCACCTGCTCGCGCGCGCCCTGGGCGAGGTCGCCGTGGACGGCGCCGGCGGCGAAGCCGCGCTCGACGAGGTCGGCGCCGACCTTGTCGCAGCCGCGCTTCGTACGGCAGAACACCATCGTCAGGCCGCGTTCCTCCGCCTGGAGCAGGCGGGCGAGCATCTCGACCTTGTCGAGCGCGTGCGCGCGGAAGACGTGCTGCTGCGTCGTCGGAACGGTCTGCTCCTCGTGCGCCTCCTCCGCCCGGATGTGCATGGGCGTCTTCAGGAAGCGGCGGGCGAGCGTGATGATCGGGCCCGGCATCGTAGCCGAGAACAGCAGCGTCTGGCGCGACGGGTCGGGCGAGAGCGACATGATCTTCTCGACGTCCGGCAGGAAGCCGAGGTCGAGCATCTCGTCGGCCTCGTCGAGGACGAGGATGCGGACGTCGCCGAGCTTGAGGTGGCCCTGGCGCGCGAGGTCGAGCAGCCGGCCAGGGGTGCCGACGACGACGTCGACGCCCTTGCGGAGGGCCTCGAGCTGCGGCTCGAACGCCCGCCCGCCGTAGATCGCGGTGACCCGCACGGAACGGTCCTTGCCGACGCGTTCGAGGTCACCGGCGACCTGGATGCACAGCTCGCGGGTCGGGACGACGACGAGCGCCTGGACGACGCCGCGGCCGAGCTCGATGCGGTCGAGCAGCGGCACGCCGAACGCCAGCGTCTTGCCCGTGCCGGTACGCGCCTGGCCGATGAGGTCGGCGCCGGTCAGCGCGATGGGGATGGTCAGCTCTTGGATGGGGAACGCGGTCTCGATGCCGAGCGCCTTCAGCGCGCCGACGGTCTCGGGGGAGGCCCCGAGCTCTTCGAACGTGGACAGGGGAGAGCCTTTCGATCGGCTCGATCCGTGGCCTGCCGCTGGCAGCTGCCCGGTGATCTCCGGGGCGCGCGCGGGCCTGGTCGAGCGGCGTAGGAGAGCGACCGTCTCCAGGCCGCTCAGCACCGGCACGACGTGACGGCACTTCGTTCTGTCGGCGAGTGTACGCGACCCGCGGGCCGCGTACGGGCGAAACGGGCATCGGGGACGTACCCGGAATCTGCGGAGAACGGGCCCGCGGGGCGACGCGGCCGCCCTAGTCTGTCCGGACCTTCGACGAGGAGTCCTGAAGATGCCCCTGGCTCTCCGGCGGTTCATGCTGCCCGCCACCGCTGTCGTCGCCCTCGCCGCCGTCGCGGCCGGCTCCCGCGCGGTGGTCGCCGCGCCGTCCACCACCAAGAGCGCCACGGCGGCGACGACCGTCACGCCGGTGTCCACCGGCGATCGCGCGGTGTTCGTGCCGGTGACGCAGAAGCGGCTGCTCAACACAACGAGCGGCGCGCGGATCACCCCGACGTCACCGCGCGCGGTGAAGGTGACCGGCGTGGCCGGCGTCCCCGCCGACGCGCTGGCCGTCGTCGTGAACCTGGCCGCGTACAAGCCGGCGGCCGCGGGCTTCCTCAACGTCTACCCGACGGGCACGACACGGCCCACCGGCATCGCCACGGTGACGTTCGTCGTGGGCCAGGTCACGGAGAACGTCGCCACGGTCAAGGTGGGCACCGGCGGCCAGGTGAACGTCTTCGCGTCCTCGACGTCGCACGCGATCATGGACATCGCGGGCTACTACGTCAGCCACGCGCACGACGACAGGTACCTCCTCAAGACGCAGGCGCAGGGGCGGACCGCCGCGGACGCGTTCGCCTGCCCGTCCGGCTCGCTGATCCAGGCGGTGGCCGCGGACGGCGCGGCGACCTGCGTGCAGGACGCGTCCGGGCCGGTCCAGAGCGTCGGGGCCGGGCTGCTGCTCGACAACGGCGTGCTGTCCGCGCAGCAGGGGCGCAGCGCGTCAGGCGCGTTCACCTGCGGCGTGGGCGAGTACCTCCGCGCGGTCGCGGCGGACGGCGCCCCGACCTGCGGCACCGACACCGACACGGACACGGACACGACGTACGACGCGGGCCCCGGCCTGACGCTCGACGGCACGACGTTCTCGGCGGACCAGCGGCGCAGCGTGCAGAACGCCTTCACCTGCGCGCCGGGGACGTACCTCAGGGTCGTGGCCGCCGACGGCACGCCGACCTGCGACGCCGACGCGAACACGACCTACAGCGCGGGGTTCGGCCTGCTGCTGTCCAACGGCGTGTTCTCGGCGCAGCAGGGACGCAGCGCGGTCAACGCGTTCACCTGCGGCGTGGGGCAGTACCTGCGCGCGGCGGCGGCCGACGGCACGCCGACGTGCGCGACCGACGCCAACACGACGTACACCGCGGGCACCGGCCTCCTCATGAGCGGCACGACGATCAGCGCGGACCGCAGCGCCCCGAACGCGTACACCTGTCCCGCGGGCCAGTACCTCAGGGCGATCGCCGCGAACGGCGCGCCCACCTGCGCGGCCGACGTCGACACGGACACCGACACGAACACGACGTACACGGCGGGCAGCGGCCTCACGCTGGCCGGCACCGTCTTCAGCGCCGCTCACGGGCCGACGGTCGTCCCGATCCGCGGCGACCAGGCGCCGGCGACCAACGGCACCGCCCTGCGGTCCGCGGTGAACGCGATCACCGACGCCACCGCGACGAAGCCGTACGTCATCTCGCTCGCCCCGGGGACGTACGACCTCGGCACGAACCCGCTGTCCATGAAGCCGCACGTCTCGATCGTCGGCGCGGGCCGCGGCGCGACCGTCCTCACAGGGACGTACACGAGCTTCTCCGGCGGCCTCGTCAACCTCGCCGACAACGCCACCCTCGCGCGGCTGTCCGTGACGAGCTCGCACACCGGCACCGGCTGGGTCGCCGCGCTGTGGGCCGTCGGCACCCTCTCGGCCAGGGTCGTCGAGGTCACGGCGACGGCCACGCAGGCCGCCGGGGAGACGTTCGGGCTGCTGGCGTTCAGCGGCGCAACGGTGACGATGGAGGACTCGTCCATGACGGGCGACAGCTCCAGCGGCAGCGGGCGCGGCATGTACGCCGCCACCGGCGGCACGATCCGCGCGCGGGGCGTCGACGCCGTCGGGACCGGCGCGTCGCCGTACGCGCTGTGGGCGTACAACACCGGGGTCGTCGACTTCGCGCACGGCACCGCGCAGGGTGCGCTGTTCCGCGAGGGGGCCGGCACGCTGAAGGTCGCGCACTCGCGCGTGGACGGGTCGCCGATCGGGTCGCCGAGCTGCTTCGGGACGTACGACTCGTCGCTGGCCGCCGTGGCCTGCTGACCCGGGTAGCCTCCGGAGCGTGGATGACACCAACCGCGAAGCGGTCGTCGAGCTGCTCGGCGCGCTGGCGTACGGCGAGCTGACGGCGTTCGAACGCCTCGCCGCCGACTCCGCGCTCGCCCCCACGCTGACCGACAAGGCGCAGCTCGCCGGGATGGCGGTGGCGGAGTTCCACCACTACGAGCGCTCGGTCGAACGCCTCGCGAAGATGGGCGTCGACGCCGACGAGGCGATGGCGCCGTTCGTGGACGCGCTCGACGAGTTCCACGAGATGACGGCGCCGAGCGACTGGTACGAGGGGCTGATCAAGGCGTACGTCGGCGACGGGCTCGCGGCCGACTTCTACCGCGAGGTCGCGACCGTGCTGGACCCTGACACGCGCGACTTCGTGCTCGACGTGCTGGCCGACACGGGGCACTCGTCGTTCGCCGTGGACCGGGTCAGGGCGGCCATCGAGGCCGACCCGGCGATCGCGGGGCGGCTCGCGCTGTGGGCCCGCAGGCTGGTCGGCGAGGCGCTCACGCAGGCCCAGAAGGTGGCCGTACGCCGCGACGCCCTGGCCAACCTCATCGTCGAGAGCGGCGACCTCGCGGAGATCGGCAGGATGCTCGCGCGGATCACGGATCGGCACAGCGAGCGCATGGCCGCGCTCGGGCTTTCGGGATAACGGCCCGACGTTCGATAGCATCGCCGCGACCGGCGACAGCGTGGAGAGGGACGGCATGGGGCGCGCGTACGACGCGTGGAAGAAGGTCCGCGAGGCGTGGGTCACGGCCGACGCCGAGTCGCTCCTCGACGTGTACGCCGAGGACGGCGTCTACCTCGAGGCGCTCAACCCGCCGCACGAGGGCCGGGAGATGATCCGCGGCTACCTCGACGACTTCCTGACCGCGCGTCCCAACATCGAGATCACCGAGACGCGCGTCATCGACGGCGGCGACGCCGTGTCGGTGGAGTGGCTGCTGTCGTACGACCAGCCCAACCGCCGCGCCACCAACCTGCGCCGCTGCTCGATCCTCGCCGTCAACGACGCCGGCGAGGTGCAGTACCACCGCGACTACACCTAGGCCTGAAACGACGAGGAGCCGGCGCCCCTGTGCGGGGACGCCGGCTCTCGTACGTTCTGGCGCTAGATCGTGCCGCGCCGGCTCGTCGTCTTGCGGAGGATCAGCAGCAGCACGATCGTCGTGACGAGCGCGAGCAGGAAGCCGCCGCCGTCGTTGTCGAAGACGTACTTGCCGATCACGCCGCCGAGGATCGAGCCGACGACGCCGAGGAGCAGCGTCATGGGCAGGCTCATCGGGTCGCGGCCGGGCAGCAGCAGCCTGGCGAGCAGGCCGATGACCAGACCCATCAGCAGGAATCCGAGAAAGGTGAGCACTGTGCCTCCAGGTCGAGTGGTTCGCGTCTGGAGGGGTTGTGCCCACGCAATCGGACGCTGACTCAGCGCCGGGGTAACACTCTGCTAACTAGAGGCGCCCGAAGCCGACCTTGCGGTCGTCGGGCTTCGCGATCTCGAGGTACGCGATCTTGTCGACCGCGACGACGACCCGGTGCCCCTTCTCGTCGACGAGGCTGAAGATGCCGCCGTCCACGAGCGCCTTGCCGAGCGCCTTCTCGACGTCCTCGGGGGACAGCTCGGTCTCCACGACGAGCTCGCGGGGTGCGTACACCACACCGATCTTGACCTCCACGCCGTACCTCCGCGTCGTCGTTGCGCCTTCGTGTCCGAGGCTAGTCGATACGGCGGGCGTACGGCGCCCCGGTCCGCTCAGGGCGTACGCGGGCCCCTCGACAGCCCGCGCCAGGCGAGCGAGACGAGCAGCTCGACCGCGCGCTCCTTGGGCACGGTGTCGCCGGACGCGAGCCACCAGCGCGCCGACACCTCGGCGAGGCCGGTGAGGCCGACCGAGAGCATTCGCGCCTCGGCCGCGCCGACGCCGGTGTCCTTGGCGATCGTGTCGGCGATGGCCTCGACGCAGGAGTCGAGCGCGGTCTCGATGCGGTCGCGGACGGTGGGCTCGTTGCGCAGGTCGCTCTCGAACACCAGCCGGTACGCCGCGCCCTTGCTCTCGACGAAGTCGAAGTACGTCGTGATGGCGCCGCGGACGCGTTCGCGGTTGTCGGTCGTGGCGTCGAGCGTCGCGCGGATGCGGCCGACGAGGTCCTCGACCTGCGCGTCGAGCAGCGCGAGGTAGAGGTCGAGCTTGCTCGGGAAGTGCTGGTAGAGAACGGGTTTGCTGATCCCGGCGTGGTCGGCGATGTCGTCCATGGACGCCGCGTGGAAGCCCTGGGCCACGAACACGTCGAGCGCGGCGTCGAGCAGCTGTGCCCGGCGGGCGTTGCGCGGGAGGCGGCCGCCGCGCGGCGTAGCGGCACGCTTCGCGGGGACGGCCGGGCGGATCTGCTGTCGCGTCAACGTCGTCGCCTCCCTGGAATCGACGGGCGCTATGCTACTCGCCAGTAACTTCCCGTCTCAGGAGGTCCCCCCGTGGCTTTCTCGCTCGCGCTCACCGAGGAGCAGGTCGCGACCCAGAAGTGGGCGCACGAGTTCGCCGAGAAGGAGATCCGCTCCGTCGCACCGCAGTACGACGAGTCGGAGGACTTCCCCTGGCCCGTCGTCGAGAAGGCGCGCGAGGTCGGTCTGTACGGCCTGGAGTACTACCAGATGGCCGGCGCCGACGAGACCGGGCTCACGTCCGCGATCGTGTCGGAGGAGCTGACCTGGGGCTGCGCCGGCATCACGCTCGCGATCTTCGGTACGGGCCTCGCGCTCGCCGGCCTCGCCGGCTCCGGCACGCCGGAGCAGTTCGGCACGTGGGCGCCGAAGATGTTCGAGAAGGAGGACGGCGGGATCGCGCTCGGCGCGTTCGGCGTCACCGAGCCGGGAGCCGGCTCCGACGTGTCGTCGCTGCGTACCCGCGCCGAGAAGGTCGAGGGCGGCTGGCTGCTCAACGGCACCAAGGTCTTCATCACCAACGGCGGCATCGCCGACGTGCACGTCATCGTCGCGACCGTCGACCCGGCGCTCGGGCACAAGGGGCAGGCGACGTTCGTCGTGCCGCCCGGCACGGAGGGCATCGCGCAGGGCAAGAAGGAGAAGAAGCTCGGCATCCGCGCCTCGCACACCGCCGAGGTCGTGCTGACCGACTGCTTCGTCCCCGACGAGTGCCTGCTCGGCGGCGAGGACGTCCTCAACCGCAAGATGGAGTCGGCCAAGACCGGGCAGTCGACGCGGAAGTCCGGGGCGCTCTCGACGTTCGAGGCGACCCGCCCGCTCGTCGGCGCACAGGCGC
>DATMES010000006.1 GCA_035556555.1 Frankiaceae bacterium | reverse complement strand
GAGCGGCGCCCGCGCACCCGCGTCGGCCCAACCCTGCAGCCCAGCAGCCGGTCTCACGCGTAGTGATCTTCAAAGAACGACTGAGCCCGGCGCCAACCACGCCGTCAGGATGGAAAAGGCTCCGGGTTGCGGCTCGTGCGGTGAAAAGACGCAAAACGCAACCGGGTTGCGTTCTGCACCGGCCGGCGGCGGTCACTCGACCGGGTCCATCGGCTCGGGGGCCGCGGGGTCGGTGTGGGCCGCGAACGGCAGGCGCGCGAGCCTGCGCAGGACGTAGACGGTGGCGGCGGTCATGGCGCCGTAGATCACGATCAGCGCGTAGTAGCCGTAGCGGATGCCGGGCGCGTCGGTGACGGCCTCGGAGGTCCGCATGACGCCGTACACGATCCACGGCTGCCGCCCGACCTCGGTGACGATCCAGCCCGCCTCCAGCGCGACGACCGCGGCGGGCCCGGCGGCCAGCGCCGCCAGCATGAACAGCCGCGACGTCGGATGGTCTCGCCGGCGCCACCACGCGAACGCGTACCAGAGCGTCAGCGCGACGAAGCCCGTTCCGATCGCCACCATCACCTGGAACGCGATCCGCACCGGCAGCACCGGCGGCCGGTCCTCGGGGGGTACGGAGTCGAGGCCGATGACCTCCGCGTCGGGGTCGTGGTGCGCCAGCAACGCGAGCCCGCGAGGGATCTCGACGACGCCGCCGATCGTCAGCGGCGCGCCGCGCTGCGTCTTCTCCAGCCCCTCGATGGCGGCGAGCTTGACGGGCTGGCGTTCGGCGAGGAATCGCGCCGCCCAGTCGCCCACGACGACCTGCGGGATCGCGAAGACCGCCGCGAACGAGAACGACACCAGGAAGCCCAGCCGGTGATAGCGATCCCGACGACCGCGCAGCCACGCCCACGCGTAGACCGACGCGACGCCGAAGCCGCTGACGAGGTACGCCGCCAGGATCATGTGCGTCGTCTCGACCGGCGTCGCGGGGTTGAACATCGCCGCGATGGGGTCGGGATCCACGACGCGGCCATCGACGAGGCGGAAGCCGCGCGGCTGGTTCATCCACGCGTTCGCCGTGACGACGAACCACGCGCTCGCCGTGCCGCCCAGCACGATCGGCACGCCCGACCAGAGGTGCGCCTTGGTGGGCAGCCGGTCCCAGCCGTACAGGTAGATGCCGAGGAAGATCGCCTCGACGAAGAACGCGATCCCCTCGATGGCGAACGGCAGCCCGATGACCTCGCCGTACGTCCCCATCAGCCCGGGCCAGAGGATGCCCAGCTCGAACGACAGGATCGTCCCCGACACCGCGCCGACCGCGAAGAGCACGGCGAGCGCCTTGGCCCAGCGACGCGCGAGGACGTCGTACGTCGCGTCTCCTGTCCGGTACGCGCGCCACTCCGCGAGCAGCACCATCGCGGGGAAGCCGACACCGAAGCACGCGATGACGATGTGCCAGCCCAGCGACAGCGCCATCTGCATGCGCGCGCTGTACAGATCGGGAGCCATCGCCAGGATGTCCACGACCACGACCCTATGCGTGCGGCTCCAGGGCAGGGCAGGCGGACCCCACGGCCGGCGCGAGCCGCTCGAAGTGCCAGGGCTCGTTGGCGTAGCGGCGGCACAGGCCGAAGCGGACGCCGTACGTCTCCAGCCACGCCGCGCCCGCCGCCGGACCGATGTCGACGGCCTCGCCGCGGACGTGCGCCGACTCGTCCGGCGGCAGCACCCACTGGCGCGCGACGGACGCCGAGCCGTACTTCGCGATGGCGCTCTCGTAGAGCCGCCGCTGGTGCTCCGCGCTGCGCCAGCCGGAGGTCACGCGCAGCTCCACGCCGTCGGCGCGCGCGGCGTCGATGGCCCGCGCGACGGCGCGGCGCATCGACGGCGTGAGACCGGTCACGTCGCCGACGCCGGTGGGCGCCTCGGGTGGCGGCATCGCCTGGGAGAGAGCGGCGTCGCCGTCACGCGGCAGTACCAGCGCGCAGACGGCGAGCGCGGGTACGACCGCCGCGACGAGGAGCCTGCGCATCACGCGATCCGTCGCGCGAGCGGCAGCCGCGACCGCGTCACGGCACCCATGAGCAACGCCGCCAGCAACGGCACGCCCACGGCCGTCGTCGCCAGCGCGCCCCACGGCATCGCGAGCGGCACCTCGGCCCGCGCGCCGACGATCGCGAGAGCCGGTACGAGCCCCGCGAGGATGCCGAGCGCGCTGCCCAGCATGGCGACGGTGGCGGCCTGCGCCATGGCGAGGCGGCGGCGTACGCCGGGTGCCGCGCCCACCGCCGCGAGCGTCGCGAGGTCCGGCCTGCTGTCCGCGGCCGCGAGCCCCGTCGCGACGCCCGTGGCGCCCACCGTCACGAAGCTGCTGCCGAGGACGAGGGCCAGCAGGACGAGGCCGTTCTCGCGCTCGAAGCCGCGCTCCACGTCGAGCAAGTGGTACGGCGACGTCCGCGCCAGCGCTCCGCGCGCGGCCGCGATCTCGCTGTTCGTCGGCGTCCGCGTCGTCGTCAGCAGCGTCGCGGCGTGCAGGGTCGGCAGCCGGACGGCGCGCGCCGTCCCGGGCGTCATCACGGCGACCGGCGCGGACTGGTAGGCGGGTGCCGTCGCCGCGACGGCGGGCAGCCGTACGGTCCGCGACTTCAGGATGGCGCCCTCGCGCGACACCGCCTCGCCGCGCAGGACGACCTGCCCGTCCTGGATCCACCGCTCGTCGAAGACCACGACCTTGCCGTCGCGCAGCGCCGCCTCGACGGCGGCGTCCTCGCGCTCCATCGCCCACGCCGCGAGCGCCGGCTCGCCGACGAGCACCTGGCCGGGGCGCGGCGCGTTGCGGAAGCACTCGACGCTGCCGATCTCGTCGCAGCGGTGATCGAGCGGCACCTGCAGCTGCCAGTGCGTGCACGAGGTCTCCGCGTCGCAGCGCATGACGACGTCGTACGCCTCGATGCGCTCGCGGACGGGCAGCGCCGCCACGGCAGCGGTGACGTCGCTCTCGGAGACGGGCGCCATCGAGTCCGAGCGCCCGATCCAGACCGACCCGGCCGACATCCGCGGCGTGTAGTCGCGGCGCTGCCGCTCGGTGTCGCTGGCGACGTACACCGACAGGGCGACACTGCCCGCGACCGCGGCGACGACCGCCGCGACGGCGGGGCCGGATCGCGTACGGTGCCGCGCCGCGTCGCGCGCGGCGAGCCGCAGCGACAGCGGGAGCCCGCGCGCGAGCCGCCCGACGAGTCCGACGAGCGCGGGCGCGCAGGCGACGAAGCCGAGCTCCGCCACGACGGCGCCGACGAGGACGAGCGTGAAGTTCGCCGGCCGCCCGGTGACCGCGACGAGGCCGTCGTTCTCCCTGGCCGCTGCGGGGACCTTGCCGTCGCCCGCCGCCCAGAACGCCAGCGCCGCGCCCGCTCCGATCGCGACCAGCGCGACGTACGGCACGCGAGTGCGCGCGCGTGCCTCCGTACGCCGCCCGGTCAGCGCCGCGACGACAGGCTGCCGCGCGGCGCTGCGCGCGGGGAGCACCGCGGCGAGCAGCGCGGTGACGATGCCGACGAGCACGATCGCGGCGATCTCCAGCGGCCGCACGTCGAGCGGCCCGAGCACCTGGCCGGAGAGGCGTTCGAGCAGCGGCGTCGAGAACGGCACCGCGGCGATGCCGCCCGCGACCCCGAGGACGCCCGCGACCGCGCCGAGCACGACGCCGCCCGCGAGGACGATGCGGCGGACATCCTTGCGGTCGCCGCCGGTGGCCGCGACCAGTGCCAGCTCGCGCTGCTTGCGGCGGGCCCCCACCGCGAACGCCGTTCCCGCGAGCAGCACGATCTCCAGCGTCGCGAGGCCGACGACCACCACGACGACACCGGCCGCCTCCGCGTCGACCTGGCCGGTCGCGTACGGGTCGGGTGGCGGGTCGAGGATCCAGCTGCGCGGTGAGACGAGCAGGCCGAGCCGGTTCAGCGCCGGCATGACGTCGAGGTCGCGTACGCCCTCCGGCAGCGTGACCGCCCAGCGCCGCCCGCCGATCGCGGTGGTGCCGACGGCGCCCGGCATCGTCGCCGACGCCGGAAGGAAAGCCGCACTCGTCGTCAGCGACGACGGCATGACGACCAGCCCGGAGACGCGGAACGTCGCGCCGTTCGGCTCCAGCGTCAGCGGGTCGCCGACGTCGAGGCCGAGGTCGTCCGCGAGCCGCGTCGTGACCGCGGCCTCGCCCGGGTCGCGCGGGAGCGCGCCCTCCCGCAGGTGCACGAGCCCGTCGGACATCTCGTCGTTCAGGTCGAGCTGCGTCACCTCGCCGAGCGCGATGCGCTCACCCTGGCCGCGCAGCCTGGCGGCGTAGTGCGCCGAGCGCTCCGTGATCCGCGACCCTGGCGGCAGGGCGCCCGCGATGTCCGGCGCCCGCTCCGGCGGTCGTCCGCCGCCGCCCCTGCTCTCCTTGCTCGAGTAGTCGTACCGCCCGCGCTGCTGGATCGGGCCCGCCGACACCAGCTCGGCCACGAGGTCGGCCCCGCCGAGCTCGCGCCGCGCGACCTCCTCGCGCGGCAGCTGCGCGGTCCGCACCGCGACGTCGGTGAACGCCAGCCCCAGCATCGGCAGCCCGATCATCGCGACGACGAGGGCACTGCGGCCCTTGGCGCGTACGGCGTCACGGCGCGCGATGCGCAGCGCCACGCGAAGGCCTGCGACGTTCATCGCACAGGCTCGTCGAGCAGGCTCTCCGGTGGCGCGACCGGTCCCGCCTGGTCGACGACGAGGCCGTCGCGCAGGAACACCACGCGGTCCGCCCAGGCGGCGTGCCGCGCCTCGTGCGTGACGAGCACGCCCGCCGCGCCGGCATCGCACCGCGCGCGCAGCAGCCGCAGCACCGCCTCGCCCGTCTCGGAGTCGAGCGCGCCGGTCGGCTCGTCGGCGAGGACGAGGCGGCGGTCGCCGACGAGCGCGCGGGCGATCGCGACGCGCTGCTGCTGGCCGCCGGACATCTCGTCGGGGAAGCGTTCGGCGACGTCCTCGATCCCGACCTCGGCGAGTGCCGCGAGCGCGTCCGCGCGCGCGGCCTTCGCGTGCACGCCGTCGAGCTCGCGGGGCAGCGCGACGTTCTCGGCGGCGGTCAGCGCGGGGATGAGGTTGAAGTCCTGGAAGACGTAGCCGATCGAACGCCGCCGCAGGCGCGCCAGGTCCGCGCGCGACAGCGTGCCGAGGTCCGTGCCCTCGACGACGACGCTGCCCGTGGTCGGGCCGTCGAGCCCGCCCGCGAGGTGCAGCAGCGTCGACTTGCCGGAGCCACTCGGGCCCATGACCGCGACCAGCTCTCCCGCCGCGACGGCGAGCGAGACGCCGCGCAGCGCGACGACCTCGGCCGCGCCCGTTCCGTGCACGCGCGTGACGTCGCGCAGCTCCACCACCGCGGTCATCGGACGACCCCCTTCGTACGCAGCGGTGCTCGCGTCGCCGCCGGAGCCGGCGGCGGGCGGTGGCGCGCGAGCCGCGACTCGCAGTGGTCGAGCCAGCGGACCTCGGCCTCCGCCTGGAACATCAGCGCGTCGAGCACCAGCACCCAGGCGAGGTCGTCGTCGGTGGCGCGCGACTTCAGCCGGATGTACTCCTGCAGCGCGCGCACGGTGTCGGTGCGCTGCGCCTGGATGACCGCGCGGACGTCCACGCCGGGCACCGTGACCGCGAGCGCGAGCTTGATGGCGAGCTCGTCGCGCGGCGGGCGCTCGCGGTCGACCGGCGTCCCGAACCACCGGTGCACCTCGTCGCGGCCCTTCGCCGTCAGCGCGTAGAACGCGTGCCCCTCGTCGTCGCTGCCGGCCGCCTCGACGAGCCCGTCGCGCTCGAGGCGGGTCAGCGTCGTGTAGACCTGCCCGACGTTGAGCGGCCACGTCCCGCCCGTCCGCGCCTCGAACTCCGCGCGGAGCTGGTAGCCGTACCTGGGCTCGTCCTCGAGCAGCGTGAGCAGCGCCTGACGGATCGACATACCGAGTATGTATACCGGGTATGCATGCCAAGTCAAGATCTTGTGCCACGGTCGAGATCCCTACGAACACGGAGGAACCATGCGCCGCCTTCTCCTCGCCGGGCTGCTCGCCGCGGCCGCCATCCCCGCCGCCCCCGCTCACGCGGGCCCTGCTGCCTGCGTCACGGCCGCCAACTTCCCCGTCTGTGCCGGCACCTGTTCCCCCGGCGATCCGATCACCGTCATCGTCGTCGGCGTCAGCGCCTACGGCAGGGCGTCCTGCGGTGGCGGCCAGGCCGACTGCGCGGCGTTCAAGACACCGTGCATCGACACCACGGGCCGGGCGACGGGCTCCGGCCAGCTCACGTGCTCGGGCACCGCGCCGGTCGTCATCTGCCTCGTCGGCATCACGGCCGCGAACTCGCCGTACGCCTCACTCGTGTCCTGACGCCAGCTCCTGCGAACGGTCCCGCGCCGCCTCGATCGCCGCGATCAGGGCGGCGCGGACCGAGTGCTTCTCGAGCTCGCGGACGGCATTGATCGTCGTGCCTGCCGGTGATGTGACGGCCTCGCGCAGCTTGACCGGATGCTCGCCCGTGTCGCGCAGCATGACCGCCGCGCCGATCGCCGTCTGCACGATGAGGTCGGCGGCGACGGCGCGCGGCAGGCCGAGCAGGATGCCCGCGTCGATCATCGCCTCGACGAGGTAGAAGAAGTACGCGGGCCCGCTGCCGGACAGCGCCGTCACGGCGTCCTGCTGCGACTCGGGTACGCGGATGGTCCGGCCGACGTGGCCGAGCAGCTCCTCGGTGCGAACAAGGTGGTCCTCGGTCGCGTGCGCACCGGCGGAGATCGCGCTCATCGCCTCGTCGACGAGGACGGGCGTGTTGCTCATCACGCGGATGACGGGGACGCCGGGGGCGAGGCGGCGTTCGACGAACGCCGTCGGGATGCCCGCCGCCATCGACACGACGAGCTGGTCGGGCGTCACGGTCCCGGCGATCTCGGCGAGCAGCGCGCCCATGTCCTGCGGCTTCACGGCGAGCAGCACGGTGTCGGCGCGAGCCGCGTCGGCGTTGGTCTCGACGGTGACGCCGTGCTTGTCGCGCAGCGCCGCCGCGCGCTCCTCGCGGCGGGCCGTGACGACGACGTCGCCCGGTGCCGTACCCGCGCGCAGCAGACCGGACAGCAGCGCCTCGCCCATCTTCCCCGCGCCGAGGATGGCCAGCGCGCTCACGACTTGGTCGCCAAAGCGCGCAGGAAGAACGCGAGGTTGGCGGGCCGCTCGGCCATGCGGCGCATGAGGTAGCCGTACCACTCCTGGCCGTACGGCGTGTAGACCCGCACCCGCGCGCCCGACGCCGCGAGGCGGCGCTGCTCGTTGGGGCGGATGCCGTACAGCATCTGGAACTCGTACGTCCCCTGGTCGCGCTTCTCCGCGAGCTTCGACGCGATCGCGACGAGGCGCGGGTCGTGGGTCGCGATCATCGGGTACGCGCCGTCGCGCATGAGGCGGACGAGCAGGCGGACGTACGCGAGGTCGACCTCCTTGCGCGACTGGTACGCCACCGACTCCGGCTCCTTGTACGCGCCCTTGCAGAGCCGCACCCGGGCCCGCGAGCGGATCAGGTCCTCGACGTCACCGGCGCTGCGCCGCAGGTACGACTGGATGACCGCGCCGGTGCCGGGGAAGTCGGTACGCAGCTCGGCGAGGATGCCGAGCGTCGAGTCGGTGGTGGTGTGGTCCTCCATGTCGAGCGTGACCGTCGTACCCGCCGCCGTCGCGGCCTCGCAGATGCGCCGCGCGTGGTCGAGGCAGAGGTGCCGGTCGAGCGCCTGGCCGATCGCGGAGAGCTTGACGGAGACCTCGGCGCCGCCGGTCAGGCCGTCGTCGTCGAGGCGCTGCAGCAGCGTGATGTACGCCTTCGCCACGGCCTCCGCGTGACCGGCCTCGGTCGTGTCCTCGCCGAGGTGGTCGAGACTGACGAGCAGCCCCTCGTCGACGAGCTCGCGGGTCGCGCGGACGGCGTCCTCGGTCGTCTCGCCCGCGACGAAGCGGCGTACGACGTCACGCGAGAGCGGCATCGTGCTGATGGCCTCGCGCAGCCGCGGCTGGCGCGACGCGGCGAGGATGGTGCGGCGCAGCATGGGGCGAAGGTTACCGGGACCTCCGCATGCCCCGGTCAGTCCAGAGCCGCGAGGCCGGGCAGCAGGTCGGGCAGGAGGGCGCCCGACCTGCCGAACGTCGCGACCACACTCCGCACGGCACCGCCACCCATGGTCACCCGCGGTGACGACACCGCCCGTCACGCACGCAACCGGGAGCCTTTTCCATCCTGGCTCGCGCTGGGCCTGGATCGTGCTGGGCAGGAGCCCCTTTGGCGCTGGACCACCACAAGAACGGCGGTCAACCCCGGACGAGCGGCGCCCGCGCACCCGCGTCGGCCCAACCCT
>DATMES010000005.1 GCA_035556555.1 Frankiaceae bacterium | reverse complement strand
CCGGCGACCCCGGCCTCGACGAGCACCTTGGGGTCGTTGCGCAGGGCGTCCTCGACGGCGGTCGGCAGCTGCGACCACTCGGTGACCCGGCTGATGCCGATCGAGGAGCCGCCGCGGGCCGGCTTGACGAACACCGGCAGCGGCAGCCGCTGCACCCGCTGCACGCAGGCCGCCTCGTCGCGGTCCCACTCCCCCTGCCGCACCACGACGGCGTCGGCGACGGTCAGGCCGGCGGCGCGCAGCAGCGGCTTGGCGACCGCCTTGTCCATGGCCGCGGCGCTGGCCAGCACCCCTGAGCCGACGTACGGGACCCCGGCCAGCTCGAGCAGGCCCTGGATCGTGCCGTCCTCGCCGTACGGGCCGTGCAGGAGCGGGAGTACGACGTCCACCGCCGTCAGCGCCCGCGGCACCTCGCCGGGCTCCAGGACGAGCAGCCCCTTGACGCCGGGGTCGCCCGCGAGAGCGACGGCCGAGCCGGTCTCGTCGGACACGCTCGGCAGCGCGCGCCCGCGCGCCTCCAGCGCCGCCGGGTCGTCGCCGGCGAGCACCCAGTGGCCGTCGGGCGTGATGCCGATGGCGACGACGTCGTAGCGGTCGCGGTCGACCGCGCGCAGGACGCTCCCCGCCGACAGGCAGGAGATCGAGTGCTCGGTGCTGCGGCCGCCGAAGATCACGGCGAGGCGGGTGCGGGACACCGAACGACCCTATCCGGGGCCCCCGCGGCGCCGCGCAGCGGCGTCGTGAGGTTTGTCTACGGTGGAACCCGGAACGGTCGCCGCGTGTCTCTCTCCCGTGACGACCACCTACGCGGACGAGGGGAGGGTCGCGGTGCCCTCCGACCGGGTGAGCGAGCTGTACCGCGCGCACCTCCCCGGCGCGACGCGGCTCGCGTACCTGCTCACCGGTGACCGCGCCGCGGCCGAGGACGTGGCGCAGGAGGCCTTCCTTCGCGCGGCGTCGCGGATCGGGGGGCTGCGCGACGAGAACGCGTTCGGCGCGTACCTGCACCGCGCCGTCGTCAACCGCGTCCGCAACCGCGCCCGCAGGCTCACGCTCGAACGCAGCCATGCGGCGGCGGCGACGCCGGTGCCGTACGACCTCCCCGACGTGGCCGGCCGCGAACGTCTCTGGGCGGCGCTGCTGCGGCTGCCGTACCGGCAGCGGGCGGCGCTCGTCCTCCGCTACTACCTCGACCTGTCCGAGGCCGACGTCGCCGAACGTCTCGGCTGCCGCCCCGGCACCGTCAAGTCCGCCACCGCGCGCGGCCTCGCCGCCCTGCGCGCCGACCTCTCCACCGACGAGGTGCCCGATGACTGACCCGACCGACGACCTCGCCGCGCTGCTGCGCGAGCGGGCGGGCGACGCGCCCGCCGTACCTCCCATGCCCGGCGGTCTCCCGCGGCGCATCCGGCGCCGCCGCGCCGCCAGGACGACCGCGCTGTTCGCGGCACCGGTCCTCGCGACCGCATCGGTGGTCGCGCTCGTCGCGGCGCCGGAGCGTACGGTCACGCCTGCCGCGCCCTCGATCACCCCGGCGTCGACCCCGCCCGCCGGCGTCACCGACCTCACGGGCCGCTACGAGTTCTGCGACCTCGAGTACCCCGCCGACGAGCTGCACGTCGCCGCGCACGCCACCGAGATGAAGTTCGACCAGGGATGCTACGTCGTGCGGGCCGGCTTCCCGGGGATCGAGTTCGCCAACCCGTCGCAGCTCCCCCACAACGTCGCCGTCGTGCCCGACGCGAAGCAGCCGTGGACGCAGAAGCCGATCGTGGCGACCGACATCGTGGACAGCGGCGAGAGCACGGGGCTGACCTGGAAGGAGAGCCCGCTCACGCCGGGCGACTACGTGCTCTTCTGCCAGGTCCACCCGCTCATGTACGCGCAGCTGGTCGTCCGCTAGGGCGGAGCGGATCACGCCGCCACCCGGCCGGAGCCATTCTCCTCAGGGCGGTCAGCCCGGTGTTCGGTGGCGGTCGGCGACCCGTTCCTTGAAGATCAGCACGCACGAGACCGGCTGGTGGGCTGCAGGGATGGACCCCTCGCGGGGTGCGCCGTCGACCCGCCTGGGGTCCACCGGGGTTGCGTGGTGTTCCGGTGCCGAGAGTTCGGTGGCGCAGCGCGTCCCGGCCTCGGCGCTGAGTCAGGACGACGAGCCGCGCCACGATCACGCGGCCCCCGCGTCTCGTCAGCGGGCGTGCCTGCCCTTGGGCCGGCTGCTCGTGAGCACGACGCCGGTCGCGAGGAGCAGCGCGGACAGCGCCGTCAGGCCGAGCAGCGCGGAGCCGGTGGACGGCAGCGCCGTACCGGCCACGCCGCCCTTGGTCTGCTTCACGCCGAGCACCGTCGGGGAGATCGACCCGGACGGAGTGTTCGTGAACCGCACACCCGACACGGTGGCGGACGGCGTGCCCGAGGGAGTTGCCGTCTCGGTCCCTGACACCTCTGGCGTCGGGGTGGCTGTCTGGCTCCCTGACACCTCTGGCGTCGGGGTGGCTGTCTGGCTCCCGGATACCTCCGGGGTCGGCGTCTGCGTCGGCGCCGGCAGGCAGGTGTGCGAGAGCACGAAGTCGCCCTGCGGCGTACTGCCCTCGATCGTCGCCTCGGCGGCGAGCAGCGTGTCGTCGGTCGCGGTCCAGATCACCGCGCCCTTGCCGTCCTGGACGAACGCCCCGTCGGACCCGGGCAGCGTCACGGTGCCCGCGTCCTCGAACTCCGCCGTCAGCGAGACGAACGTCGCCTCGCCGCCCGGCAGCACGAAGTGCCAGCCCCACTGGGTCGTCTGGGTGGCGAGCCCGGGGAACGCGCAGTCCTCGTGCTCCGCGAACTCCGACGCCCGTACGGGCACCTGCGAGTCCTTGATGGGGATCGTCGTGCTCGCCACGGCGACGCCGGCGAGGGCGAGGGTCGCGACCGCGACCGCGGGCGGGAACAGGAGCCGTGACGTCATGGCGCACCTCGCTTCGCGACCGCGAACCGGTCTCAGGCGGCGGCGTACCCCGGAACCGGACGAAGTACCCCTAGTCGCCCAAGGCGCGGGTGAAGTCCGCTACCAGGTCGTCGGGGTCCTCCAGGCCGATCGAGACGCGAACGGCGCTCGGCGCGATGCCCGCGTTGAGCAACGCCTCGTCGTCGAGCTGGCGGTGCGTCGTCGTCGCGACGTGGCTCACCTTCGTCACGGTGCCGCCGAGGCTGGTGGCGTTGTGCGCCAGGCGAAGCCGGTTGCACATCGCCTGCCCCTCCTCGCGGCCGCCGGGCGGCGCGATCGTGACGATGGCGCCGTACCGCGTGCTGCCCCTGCGGGAGTCGAAGAGCTTGGTGGCGAGCTCATGGCCCGGGTCGTCGGTCAGCCCCGGATAGGCCACGGCGGCGTACGCCCGCATCGCCGTCGCGAACGCCAGCGCCGACTCGCACTGCCTGTCCATCCGCAACGGCAGCGTCGCGAGCCCGCGGTGCAGGAGGAACGCCTCGTCCGGCGCCAGCGACCCGCCGAGGTCCGTACGCAGCGCGCGCACCTTGGCCATGAGATCCGCGCTGCCGAGCGCGACGCCGCCGGTCGCGTCGGTGTGCCCGCCGAAGTACTTCGTCGCGGAGTGCACGACGACGTCGGCGCCCCACTCCAGCGGGCGGCACACGACGGGCGTCGCGAACGTCGAGTCCACGACGAACGGCACCCCCGCGTCGTGCGCCACCGACGCCAGCCCTGGGAGGTCGGCGACGACGAGCGTCGGATTGGAGATCGTCTCGCCGTAGACGAGCCGGGTCGTCGGGCGGACCGCCGCCGCGGCCTCCTCGACCGAGCCGGCGAACGTCGTCTCGATCCCGAAGCGCGGCAGCACGTGCGCGAACATCGAGTACGTCCCGCCGTACAGCGCGCTCTGCGCCACGACGTGGTCGCCCGCCGAGAGGAACGTCAGCAGCACCGTCGAGATCGCGGCCATCCCCGACGCGAAGCACTGCGCCGCCTCCGCGCCCTCGAACATCGCCACCGCCGCCCCGAACGCGTCGACCGTCGGGTTGTCGATGCGCGTGTAGACGTAGCCGGGCTTGCGGCTGCCGAGGACCTCGGCGTAGTCCTCGGCGGTGTCGAAGACGAACGCGCTCGTGCGGTACGTCGGCAGGCCGATGGGCCGCTCGTGGGGGACCGGCGCGTCGGGCAGGTGGACTGCCTTCGTGTAGACGTCGTCGCTGCTCACGCCTGCTCCGGCTTCGCCTCGCGGGACATCAGGCTGCGCAGCATCTCCTGGGGCTTCATGCCGTCGTGGACGACCTTCGCGACGTGCTCGGAGATCGGCATCTCGACGTCGTGCTTCGTGGCGAGCGCGACGATCGACTCGCTCGACTTCACGCCCTCGGCGACCATGCGCATCTCGCCGATGATGTCGGCGAGCGAACGGCCCCGGCCGAGCTGCTCCCCTACGGTCCTGTTGCGGGACAACGGAGACGTGCACGTCGCGACGAGGTCGCCGAGACCGGCGAGGCCCGAGAACGTCAGCGGGTCGGCGCCCAGCGCCGCGCCGAGCCGCGCCATCTCGGCGAGGCCGCGGGTGATGATCGAGGCCTTCGTGTTGTCGCCGAAGCCCATGCCCTCGGCCATGCCGCAGGCCAGCGCGATGACGTTCTTGACGGCGCCGCCGAGCTCGCAGCCGACGACGTCGACGTTGGTGTACGGGCGGAAGTACGGCGTGATGCTCGCGGCCTGGAGACGTTCGGCGGCGTCGTTGTCGCCGCAGGCCACGACCGTCGCGGCGGGCTGCTTGGCGGCGATCTCGCGGGCGAGGTTCGGGCCGGAGACGACCGCGACGCGCTCACACGGGACGTCGGCGACCTCGCAGATCACCTCGCTCATCCGCTTCGTGGTGCCGAGCTCGATGCCCTTCATCAACGACACCAGCGTCGCGTCGCGCGGGATGAGCGGCGCCCACTGCGCGAGGTTGGCGCGCAGCGTCTGCGAAGGGATGGCGAGGACCACGAAGTCGCTGTCCCGCAACGCTTCCTCCGCGTCCGCCGTCGCCGTCAGCGAGTCGGGCAGGCGTACGCCGCTGAGGTAGTCGGGGTTCTCGTGCGTGTCGCACACGGCCGCCGCGAGCTCCGGCCTGCGCGCCCACAGCACCGTCTCGGTGCCGGCGTCGGCGAGCACCGCGGCGAACGCCGTACCCCACGACCCGGTCCCGAGGACCGCCGCGCGCGTCACGCGCTGCGCCGGTCGTCGTCGCGTACGGCGTCGAGCTTGCGCGGCGGCACGAACGGCACCTTCGGCGGGTCCTCTCCCCGGATCGCCGCGACCTGTTCCGTGACGGCGTTCATCACCTTCAGCGTCATCGCGCGCAGCACCTCCGCCGTCGGCTCCGCGCCCTCCCACTGGGACAGGTCGACCGCTGGCCCGCACCGCACCCGCAGCGTCTTGCGCGGGAACGGCTGGAAGCCCTTCTCGCGGCCGAGGAAGTGCTGCGCGCCCCACTGCCCCACCGGGATCACCGGCGCGCCGGTGGCGAGCGCGAGCCGCGCGACGCCGGTCTTCGACGCCATCGGCCAGTAGTCGGGGTCCTTCGTGACCGTGCCCTCGGGGTAGATGACGACGCACTCGCCGTCCTTGACCGCGGCGACCGCGGCGCGCAGCGCGTTGCCTGCGTCGGCGGTGTCGCGGTAGACGGGGATCTGCCTCGCGCCGCGGACGATCCGCCCGCCGACGGGGATCTTGAAGACGCTGCTCTTCGCCATGAAGCGAGGCCGGCGCTTCCACGAGTGGAGGAACAGCGCGATCGCGAACGGGTCGGCGTACGAGATGTGGTTGACCGCGACGATCACGCCGCCCTCGCGCGGCAGGTGCTCCTCGCGACCCTTGAAGTCGGTCTTGAAGAGCAGCCACAACAGCGGCCGGATGATCATCACGGCCAGCCGGTACCACGGCTCCAACGCGTCGCTCCCTCACCCAGGGTTCGGACCCCGATCCTCGCACGGGAGGATGGGCGGATGCAGTGGTCGGTGATCGTTCCTGTGAAGGAGCTCGGGGTCGCGAAGACGCGGCTCGGGCTGCCCGACGCGCTGCGTGAGGAGGCCGCGCTGGCCATGGCCCGCGACGTCGTCGCCGCGTGCGTCGCGTGTCCTTCCGTCGACGGCGTGCTCGTCGTCACCAACGACCTCCGTGCCGCCGCCGCGCTGGAGCCGCTCGGCGCGCGGGTCGTCGCCGACACCGCCGACGCCGGCATCAACCCGGCGCTCACCGACGGGGCGCGCTACGCGGGGTCGCTGTGGCCGCGCAACGGCGTCGCCTCCGTCTCCTCCGACCTGCCCTGCCTGGTGCCTGCCGAGCTGGCTTCCGCGCTGTCGGCGGCGGCGGCGTACGAGCGCGCCGTCCTCCCCGACGCCCGCGGCGACGGCACGACCGTTCTCACCGCGAGGGCGGGCGTGGCGCTCGAGCCGCGGTACGGCCCGCAGTCGCGCGACGCGCACATGATGACGGGGGCGGTGCAGCTGCCGTTCGGCCGCTGGCCCTCGCTCGAACGCGACGTCGACACCCCCGCCGACCTCGCCGCCGCGCTGGCGCTGGGCGTGGGTCCCGCCACCGCTAGACTCGCTGCGCGGCTGACCACCTAGGGAGCGAACGCGATGCAGGGCACGGTGAGGGAGTTCAGCGAGGCGACCCGGAGCGGGTCGATCATCCTCGACGACGGCACCGACATCCCGATCCCGCCGGCGGCGTTCTCCCGGTCAGGTCTGCTCAAGCTGGCGGTGGGTCAGCGGGTGCGGTTCGAGACCGAGGGCGAAGGCGCGGAGCGCGTCGTCCGCGAGCTCAACATCGTCACCCTGCGCTAGCCCGCGCCTCCCCCGCGAGCGGCGCGGGATGTTACCGGTGAGTACGGACTGCCGAACTCACCGCTTCCGCACGGCCGCCAGTCCGTACCCACCGGGTACGGACTGGCGCGATCTGAGCGTGACGGCGCGTCCGGGATCGACCTGGGTTTTGCAGCAGTCCCCACCGCGAGGGTTTGTGACGCCCCTCTTCGCGGCCCCTCGCGGCCCGAGTGTCGGATACCCGACAGTTGCCGTCCCGTTCGCGCACGGTCGGCCGTACATCGTGGGGACAGCGCGAGAAAAGTTGTTCCGGTGCGATTTTTTCACCCGTCGAGAAGCGTCTAAGGAGTAGAGGCAAGACCAGCCGCCTCATCCCTACGACCGTCCAACGGGGGCTTTGAACGTGACCTGCCCGACGCCGCGCCGCGCCGTGCCGACCGACGCCGCGACGGACGCCGCCGCCGCGCGCAAGCACGAGGCCGTGAGTGTGCTGTCCTCCGAGCGGGACGCGCTGATCGCCTTGGTCAGCCTGACCACCCGACTCGACGCGGTGCGGGCCGAGGACGTCGTTCACGACGTGATTCTCCGAGTGCTCGACCACGGCGTCCCCGCCGACGTCGCCAACTGGCTCGCGTACCTGCGGAAAGCCGTCGTCCGTGAGGGTCTGAGCGTTCTGCGCAAGGCCAGCCGGGAGCAGGAGCTCGCCGAGCGCGCCGCGTTCGACCAGCGGGCCGACAGCGCGCACGACGACGCCGTGCGCGCGCTCCTGCACGACGCCTTGGGAGACCTGGACTGCCTCTCCGACGAGGAGCGCGAGGTGTTCGTCCTGGTGTACCTCGGCGGCTTCCCCCAGGACGAGATCGCCGAGATCGTGGGGCTGCTCAACAAGGGCCAGGTCAACCGCCGCCACAGGAGCGCCAAAGCTAAGCTTGACACCCGCCGCAAAACCCGCGAGACCGACGCCAGGTACCTCGGCCTCCTCGCCCTGCTGCGCCAGCCGGCCACGACGGCGCGCTCTGGCGCTGTCGGGTCGGCCGCGACCGCGATGACCGCCGCGACCGGCTTCGCCGTCCTCGCCGTCGTCGCCCGGATCGCGGGCGTGCCCTTGCCGTACGTCCGCGACCTGCCACGAACCGCCCCGTTCGTCTCGCGTCCTTTCCTGGCAACGGCCGGGATGCGCGGCGCGGGGCCGGAAGCCCGCCCGGGCCACTCCGTAGGCCCGGTCGGGGGAATAGGGACGTTGACCCCTGCGTCCCAGGGCATCCCCGACCAAGACCCGGGCGGGCCTTCGACCACCTGCACCACACCCGCGCTCGTCTGCGTCGGGGTCGGAAAGGGCGACGGCGGAGACGGCGCCGACGACGACCCGACCGACGACGGCGACACGGTGTCGATCTACGTCGCCGACATGGTGATTACCTGGGAGCAGCGCGTCGCCCCGGTCTGTCGGCGGCTCGCCCCGTTGCCACCACCCGAGCGGGTGCGGTGCACGCGGGGAGGCTCGTATCTGCTAGCCGAGGAAGAGGGTTCGACCACTCCCGGAGTGAAGAAGGTTCCTCCAGCGTCCGCACCCGCGGACGCGCCCCCGGAGGGAACCGCATGAGCACCGCAACCAGCGCCGCCGCTGTCGTCCTGCTCGCCGCCGTGATGGTCAACGCGCCATCGCCGGCCTTCGCCGACGAGACCGCCGACGCGAGCAGCGTCCTGTTCGCCCGCGCCCGCATGGAGACGTACCCCACGGCCTCCCCGTACGCGCTGCGCATCTGCGCCGAAGGCGACTCGCTCGCCCCCGGGACCTGGACGCTGCGCGCGAACGGCGCCACGACGGCGCCCGCCGTCATTGACACCCAGCGCACCGTCGCCGCGCTGCACATGCCGCTGACCACGTGCGTCACGGCCAACGGCGCGGGCGGTATCGGCTCGGCAGCCGGGACCGTCTCGTTCTTGGGTGCAGGCGGGACGCCGGTCGCCGTCTGCTACATGAACGTGACGTTCGTGCCCGCCGCCGAAGAGGTTTCGTGGATCTGCGTCGAGTCGTACCCGCTCGCCCCATGAAACCCCGGGCGGGCGTGCGTAGGGGCGCGTCCGTCCACTCAGACGAGGAAGAGGACCGCATGACCACGAACAGCCGCGCAGGTTTCATCATTGCCTGCGCAGCTCTGGCCGGTGCCCGCCCGCGTGTGGATCGGACTCTTGCCCGGGCGGGCACCGCTTGGCCGCAGGGGGCGGCGTGAGCGAGCCCCTGCCGTCCTGGACGCGCGGCAAGCTCGCCGCCGTGACCGAGCGCCTGGCACGGCGCGCTCGCGGCTCCGTGTCCGATCATCTGACCTGGGATCGCTCCCTCGGCCTCGCGCTGGCACTTGAAGAGCTCGCCTGCCAGCTCGACGGGGAGGACGAATTCGTGCCGCGCGTCGTCGACGACGTGCGCATGCTCCTGGAACCGAAGCCCCTGCCGCCCCCGCCCGAGGTCGGGAGTGACCTGCCGCTCGTCGGCCCCGCCACCGACGCCGACCGGCTCCGCGACTGGCTGCTCGACCACGCCCACGCGATCATCGATCTGCCCGACGCGCCGGCCGAACAGCGGCGCACGGCAGGGCTCAGCGCTTGGTCCGAGAGGTCGCCATGGTCGCCGCGCTGGCCGAGCCGTGGGCCGATGCCCTGCCGTTGCAGCGCGAAATGACCTGGGGTCTGCGGGAGGTCGCGCGTCGCCTGACCTGACCGCCACAGATTCCCGGCGCCGTTCGGCGCCGGGTCCGTGCCACGCGACGTGCTTTCGCCGGATGCCCTCGGGGGGCAGCAAGCGCCGTGGCATCCCTACCGAAAGGCAAGACAGATGGCACATGCACCCTGGCGCCGCCGCATCCTCGGCGCCCCACTCCTGACGGCGGCTCTGGCCGCGTCACTGGTCACCGCGACGACTGGAACGTCGTCCGCTGACTTCACTCCCGGCGCGGCGCTGCGGCCCGAGCGAGCCACCGCGGCAGACGGCACTGTGAACCGGGTCTTCGGCCTGGTCGATCCCGCGTGGCGCCTCGCTGACACCAACGGCGACGGCCTTACGGTGCTCGACCCCGCCGCCGTCGCGCCGTGGATGAACACGGTGTACGGCCGGGTCGTGGACGCCGAGGGAAGCCCTGTCGCGGGTATGCCGGTCGTCCTGAGTCTGATCCGGAACCGGGCCGCTCTGGGTGAGGACGTGGAGCTCGCCCGCGCCGAGACGAACGCCGCAGGCGTGTACGTCCTCAACGTCCCGATGAGCGACGCCCTGTTGGCAGAAGCGCAGTTCGCCAACGGCACGGTCAACATGTTCCTGTCGGCCACGCAGACGCTCGGTGCCGACGTGACGTGGCGCACGCTGCACGGAGCCGGTGCGATCTACTCGTCGCTCATGCGGTATGGCGGCGGTACGGGCCTCGTCATGGCGCCGGTCAACGTCGGTGTCCTCACGGTCGTTTCTGTGGGCGCCAGCGTCGGTGTCTACGGGCTCGGTGACACGCCCGCGAACGACCCGTACGACCCGGAGACGCCGCCCGCCCTCTCGCGTCCGGTGCTGCCCGGTGACGCAGGCGGGGTCATCGACACGGCGCCCATAGCGCCGTCCCCCGCCGTGGAGGTCGAGGGCCTGGACGCCCTGCTCGACATGGCCGTCGGCCCGCCGGCCGAACCGGTCGGGATCATGGCCCCCGACGAGGAGGAGGACCCGCTGGGCGGCGACGCCCGGTGCCGCAAGCCGATCAACCAAGGCAAGTGGTTCGTGGACTCGCTGAAGAACTCGCAGGTCTGGATGCCGGTAGGCGAGGTTCATTCCTGGCTCGGGATGAAGACGGCCTACGCCTACGCGGAGAGCGCCAATACCAAGATCGCCGCCGCCCTGAACCTGGAAGCCAAGGGCTGGAAGATCAGCGGTTCGGTCAACGTCACGAACAGCGGCAAGTCAACCTCTACGGGCGGCTACAAGGAGGGCGACCAGGCCATCCCGTTCGAGAGCGAGTTCGTCAGCGTCTACGAGAAAAGGACGTGGTGTCCCACGGGCTACGACGAGGACCGAGGCCCCACCGCGACCCATGAGGAGCGCGTCACCACGACGAAGTGGACGGGCGGCACCCGCTACGGGTCGCGGGCGTTGGGCGGCGACGGCTGGGACGAGTACCGCGAGGCCAAGGCCGAAGGCCGCTCCATGACGATGTACCAGAACTGGACGTTCACCAAGGACTCGGGCAAGACCTACAAGTACACCTTCGGCGTGTCGGCGTACGGCGTCGGTCTCTCGGCCGAGTCGATGATGGACGCCAAGCACCGCGCCACGATCAAGACGACGACCAGGCTCAAGGACTGGCACGTCTGGGGAGACGTGGACGTGCCAGCGTCGGCGCTGAATCATGCGTTGTATGTCTCTGGCTGATCGTGCCTCTCACTGATCGGATCGCGCAGCGGCGTCCCCTTGCCAGGGGGCGCCGCTCGCGCGTCTCCGTCGCTCTGCGCGGCCTCGCCGTCGTCGTCGTGGCCCTCGCCGGGTACGCGGTGTGGGAGAGCGGCCTTCCGTACGTCGGGCGCGGAGGACACGCCTCGCTCGCCCTCAACCCCCCTGGCACGGGCATCACGCATGACGCTCGCGTCGGCTCGACGTACAACCTCGGCATCCCGCTTCGCGTCGAAGGACGCGGCGCCGTCGAGATTCGGTCCGTCACGCTGCGCTCCGTGACGCCCGGGCTCGACACCCCGGAACCCGTGCTCGCGTGGAGTTGCGGCGGAAACGAGTTCTGGGGCGGCGTCGTCGCCGCCGACCTGTTCCGCCTCCCCAAGACCGGGGCCGTGCCCTTGCGCGAGCAGCGGATCACGGCCGAGTCGGACGCCTGCTGGTACGTCCTGGTGCCCTTCGTGCCGCGCCGACTCGGACGGCTTCGCGCGTCCGGAGGGACCGTCACATATCGCGTCGGCGGACGGAACGTGACGCGCGAGTTCAGGTTCAGCACCGCGTTCGAGGTGACGGGAACAGGCCGTGATGTGCGCGACAAGCAGTAGCCCGCGCAACGTCCCGCGCAACCTCTATCCGGACCCTTCGCGCCATGACACCGCGACCGTTCCCGCCGAACCTCACGATCCCGTCGTCCCCGGCTCTTTCAACTCCCTGGCCACGGCACACCCTTGCGGAGTCCGCACCCGGACGGGCCTCGCAAGCGGCCGAGACGACCGCTCGCCGAGCGGCGGGGTTGGCAAACCCCGAAAAGCCCCCCAGGCCCGGGCGCGTCGCCAGCTTCGCCGAGCGGTCAAATGCGCAGGTCAACGGCTATGAAGGCACTCCCAGGAGGACCGGCTACCGCAGTACCCACCGAAACTTCCTGGGCGGGGGCGGAAACGGCGGCGGGGCCCCGACTCCCGGAGGAGTGAGGCCCCGCAGGGGAAGCGCCGCTGCGGCGTTGCTAGCGGCCCTTGGCCGCCTTCTTCGCCGGAGCCTTCTTGGCCGCCGCCTTCGTGGCGGTCTTGGCGGGGGCCTTCGTCGCGGCCTTCTTCGCCGGAGCCGCCTTCGCGGCCGTCTTCTTGGCAGCGGGCTTCGCGGCGGCCTTCGCCGCCTTCGCCGGGGCCGCCTTCTTCGCGCCGGTCTTCTTGCCGCCGCTCGCCACGGTCTCCTTGAAGCCGGAGCCCGCGCGGAACGCCGGCACCGACGTCGCCTTGACCTTGATGGTCGCGCCGGTGCGGATGTTGCGCGCGGTGCGGGCGCCGCGGACGCGCTTCTCGAACGTCCCGAAGCCGACGATCCCGACCCGCTCGCCCTTGGCGACCGCGGCCATGATGCTGTCGAGCACGGCGTCGACGGCCTTCGCCGCCGCGGCGCGTCCGCCGACCTTCTCGGCGATCGTGTCGATCAGCTCGGACTTGTTCACGTACGACACCTCCGTAAGAGGTCGGAAGCACCGCGCCCCGACGCGGTCAACCTATGGTGCGCGCGTGCGCGTAGCAACGACATCGGCGCCCGGAAATCCTTGTGTCGCAACGGATTCCGTGTCGCTGTGGGCATCGCGGCGCTGCCCGGCCTAGTCAGAACGGATAGTGGCAAAACCACCCGAGCGCGTCATAGCGCCCGTATGGGTGCAATCGGGACAGTGGGGACAGCCGGCCGAGACGACGCGCCGGGCTCGTACGGAGGCTCCCGATGTCGCACCTGCGCCTGGTCACGCCGCTCCCCGAGACCGTCACGACCGTCGCGGTGCCCGAGCAGCGCAAGCCGTGGGCCGACGACCCGAAGGCGGTCCGTACGTTCTTCCAGGTCGCGAGCGGACTCTGCCTCTGCCGCGAGTGCACCAAGCAGCGCCACCCCGCGTACGGCGCTCGCTAGAGACGACGAAAGGCAGGGCCGAGGCCCTGCCTTCGTGCTGTACGGAGTAGCCCCGACCGGATTCGAACCGGCGCCGCCGCCTTGAGAGGGCGGTGTCCTAGGCCGCTAGACGACGGGGCCCTAGGGATGGTGCTGAGCTGGGGTACCAGGACTCGAACCTAGACTAGCTGAACCAGAATCAGCCGGGCTGCCAATTACCCCATACCCCAATGCATCCCAGCCGCCAGCCCCCGGACTCTCGCCCGGACCGGCTTCGGGAACCGGACGAGCCTACCTGACCGCGCCGCCCCGCGCCAAAGCCTTCCGCACTCCGCCCGACCCGTCCGACCGGGCGGTTACTGGTGAGTAGCGACGTCGCCGTTCACCAGTTTCCGCGTGGCGCGAGTCGCTACTCACCAGTAACCGCGGGGTGGCGGCTCAGCCGCCGCGGATGTCGGTGATCGCGGCGTCGACCCGAGCCAGCGTCACGTCGCGGCCGAGCAGCTCCATCGACTCGAACAGCGGCGGCGAGATCGTGCGCCCGGTCACCGCGACGCGGAGCGGGCCGAACGCGTGCTTCGGCTTGATGCCGAGCCCCTCCACCAGCGCCGCGCGCAGCGCCGCCTCGATCCCCGCCGTCTCCCACGGGTCGACCCCCGCCAGGGCCCGGCGCGCGGCCTCCAGCGTCGGCAGCACCTCCCCCAGCAACGCCTTCCCCGCCGCCTCGCCATCCACGGCGAAGTCGGAACCGGCGAAGAGGAAGCGCAGCAGTTCCGGCGCCTCGGTGAGCCGCGCGAGCCGCGTCTGGATCAGCGGGATCGCCTCCAGCAAGAGCTCCCGCTGCGAGGGCGACGGCTCGTCCGGCAGCACCCCCGCGTCCTGCAGCACCGGCGTCAGCCGCGCCGCGAGGTCGCCCTCGGCGATGAGCCGGATGTGCTCGCCGTTGATCGCCTCGAGCTTCTTCACGTCGAAGCGCGCGGGGTTCTTCGAGACCCGGGTCACGTCGAACGCCGCCACCAGCTCCTCGACCGTGAACACCTCACGGTCGGTCCCCGGCAGCGACCAGCCGAGCAGCGCGAGGTAGTTGAGCATCGCCTCGGGCAGGAAGCCATGGCGGCGGTACCACGCGATCGACACCTCGCCGTTGCGCTTCGACAGGGGCTTCGAGTCCTCGCCGACGATGAGCGGCAGGTGACCGAACTTCGGGAACGACTCGCGAGAGACGCCCATCGCCGCGTACATCGCCATCTGCCGCGGCGTCGCCGCGATGAGGTCCTCGCCGCGGATGATGTGCGTCATCCCCATGAGCACGTCGTCCACGGTCGCCGCGAGCATGTACAGCGGGTGCCCATTGGTACGCAGGATCGTGAAGTCGGGTACGTCCTTGTGCTCGATGGTGATCTCGCCGCGGACGAGGTCGTCCCACGTCGTCGACCCGTCGGGCATCCGGAAGCGCATCGTCGCGGGGCCCTCGGGCGAGTCCGTGCGCGTGCGGCAGAAGCCGTCGTACCCCGGCGTCTTGTCCCCGCGACCCGCCTTGCGGGCGGTGATCTCCTCGGGCGTGCACCAGCAGGGGTACGCGTGCCCGCCCTCCTGCAGCTGCGCGACGACGCCGGCGTAGACGTCGAAGCGCTCGCTCTGCCGGTACGGCGCCGACGGACCCCCCACGACGGGCCCCTCGTCCCAGTCGAGCCCGAGCCAGCGCAGCACGTCGACCGCCGCGTGGAACGACTCGTCGGTCGCCCGCGTCGCGTCGGTGTCCTCGATCCGGTACACGAACTTCCCGCCCGCGTGCCGCGCGACGGCCCACGAGAACAGGCCGGTACGGACGTTGCCGACGTGCAGGTCGCCGGACGGCGCCGGAGCGAATCGGGTACGGACCTCAACCACGCGCCACCACCGGGTTCGTCAGCGTGCCGATGCCGGCGACGGTCACCGACACCTCGTCCCCCACGTCCATCGGGCCGACGCCCGCGGGTGTGCCCGTCAGCAGCACGTCGCCAGGGAGCAGGGTCATGACGGCGGTGACGTACGCCACCAGGTCGGGGACCGAGTGCAGCAGCAGCGACGTCGGGGCGTCCTGCTTCGTCTCGCCGTTCAGCGTCGTCGTGACCCGCGCGCCGGCGGGGTCGAGGTCGGTCTCGATCCACGGCCCCAGCGGGCAGAACGAGTCGTACCCCTTGGCCCGCGACCACTGCCCGTCGGTCTGCTGCTGGTCGCGCGCGGTGACGTCGTTGGCGCAGGTGTAGCCGAGGACCGCGTCGAGCGCGCGTTCGCGCGGCACGTCGCGCGCGAGCCTGCCGATGACCACCGCGAGCTCGCCCTCGTAGTCGAGCCGCTCGACCGAAGCGGGCCGCGCGATCGGGTCGCCGGCACCGACCACCGCTGTCGACGGCTTGAGGAAGATCACCGGCGCCGCCGGCGGCTCGCCGCCCATCTCACGGGCGTGGTCGGCGTAGTTCTTGCCGATCGCGACGACCTTGCTGGGGATGATCGGGGCGAGCAGGCGTACGTCGCCCAGGGCGTAGCGCGCGCCGCTGAACGACACCGGCCCGAACGGGTGCGACGACAGCGCCGCGACCTCGTCTCCCTCGACGACGCCGAACGACACGTCGCCCTCGACGCTGAACCTCGCGATGCGCACGGGCGGGAGGCTACCTGCTTGGATGGAGGCATGACGGAACTGCCCCTTCCCGAGCCGAAGCCCATCGACGAAGAGAACCACCTCAAGCTGCAGCACCTCATCGAGGACTCGATCCTCAAGGGGAAGCCGTACGGCGACGAGCGCTGCGACAACTGCCTCTACTACCTCGAGGCGGAGAAGGACATCTCCTACTGCTGGCACCCGAAGATCCGCATCCTCGTGGGCGCGGACTGGTGGTGCCAGTGGTGGGAGGAGATCCCCAGCCCCTCGTAGCCCGGGCACGACGAAGGGCGGGCACCGGCGCGTGCCGGCGACCCGCCCTTCGTGATGCGAGCTAGCAGACGACGGTGACGACGGGCACGGCGACGGGGCCGACCTGCTCGTAGTACACGTAGGGCTCGCACTGGTTGCCTGCGGACGCCGCGGGGGCGGCGACGGCGACGAGAGCGAGCGCGGACACGGCGATGCGGAACGTACGCATGAGCGACCTCCGTCAGCAGACCCACTGGTACGGGTAGACGACGACGACCGGACGGCCGTCGTGGAACTCCAGCTGCGGCCCCCCGGTGAGCTTGCAGGGCGGCTCGGGATCGGCCGACGCGGCGGCGGGCGCGACCACACCGGCCAGCGCGACGGCGACGAGCGCGAGACGGAACGTGCGGGGCATCGAGGGCTCCTTGAGTGAGGGGATGCCCGTTTTTGTACTACTCGCGCACGTACTCGTTCCACTCCTTGTACCGGTCGAGCCGTCCGGTGACGGCTTGGCGGTACAGCTCGATGAGCCGCTTCGTGACCGGCCCGGGAACGCCCTTACCGACCTTGCGGTCGTCGATCTCGACCATCGGCACGACCTCCGCGGCGGTGCCTGTGCAGAACACCTCGTCGGCGAGGTACAGGTCGGAGCGGACGATGCTCTTCTCGACGACCTCGATGCCCTCGTCGCGCGCCATCGTCATGATCGAGTCGCGAGTCAGGCCTGCGAGCACACCGTCCACGACCGGCGGCGTGTAGACGGTGCCGCGCGTGACGACGAAGAGGTTCTCCCCGGAGCCCTCGGCGACGTTGCCGCTGGGCGTGAGCATGATCGCCTCGTCGTAGCCGGCCTTGATCGCCTCGACCTTGGCCAGCGAGGAGTTGATGTACTGGCCGGTGCCCTTGCCCGCCGGCGGGATGGCGTTGGCGCTGATCCGCTGCCACGACGAGACGCGGGCGCGGACGCCGTTCTCCTCGGCCGCATCGCCGAGGTACGTCCCCCACGGCCAGACGGCGATGGAGATGCGCGTGTTGGACGTGACGGGGAGCAGGCCCATCTCGCCGTGGCCGAGGTACATGAGAGGCCTGATGTAGCAGGACTCGACGTCGTTGACGCGGACGGTCTCCTTCGTCGCGGCGATGACCTGCTCGACCGTGAACTGCGGCTCGAGGAAGTAGATGTGCGCCGAACGGAACAGGCGCTCGATGTGCTCGGTCAGCCGGAATACCGCGGGGCCGCGGTCGGTGGCGTACGCGCGGATGCCCTCGAACACGCCCCACCCGTAGTGCAGCGTCGGGTTGAGCACGTGGATGGTGGCGTCGTCCCAGTCGACGAGCTCGCCGTCCATCCAGATCTTCTTGGTGGGCGTGATCGGCATGCCCGGGAGTATGTCAACTCCCCCCACGACCGCGCTGCGCGCGGCCGCGGGGACCCCGAAAATCAGCAGACGCGGTGCAGCCAGCCGTGGGGGTCCTCCGTACGACCCTGCTGCAGGTCGAGCAGCGCGCCGCGGATGCTCGCCGTGACGGGCCCGGTGCCGCCGTCGCCGGTGACCGCCTCGCCGCCGCGCCAGCGCAGGACGCCGACCGGCGTGACGACCGCGGCGGTGCCGCAGGCGAAGACCTCGGTGACCGTCCCCTCGAGCACGCCCTTCTGCCACTCCTCGATGTCGACGCGGCGTTCCTCGACCTTGTGGCCCAGCCCGTCGGCGAGGGTGAGGATCGTGTCGCGCGTGACGCCCTCGAGGATCGTGCCGGTCAGCTCCGGCGTGACGATGAGGCCGTCCTCGTGGACGAAGAACAGGTTCATGCCGCCGAGCTCCTCGACCCAGCGGCGTTCGACGGCGTCGACGAACGCCACCTGCTCGCAGCCGTTCGCGATCGCTTCCTGCTGGGCGATGAGGCTGGCGGCGTAGTTGCCGGCGCTCTTCGCCGCGCCGGTGCCGCCGGGCGCCGCGCGGACGTACTCCTCGGAGAGCCAGATCGAGACCGGCTTCACGCCGCCGGCGAAGTACGAGCCCGCAGGCGACGCGATGATCAGGAAGAGCGCCTCGCTGCTCGGCCGCACGCCGAGGCCGACCTCGGTGCCGAGCATGAACGGCCGCAGGTACAGGCTCGACTCGCCGCCCGTCGGGACCCACTCGCGGTCCGTACGGATCAGCTCGTCGGCGAGCCCCACGAACCACTCCGGCGGCAGCTCCGGCAGCGCGAGCCGCGCGGCGGAGCGGGCGAAGCGCGCGGCGTTGCGCTCGGGCCGGAACGTGTGCACCGAGCCGTCGGGGTGGCGGTACGCCTTGAAGCCCTCGAAGATCGCCTGCCCGTAGTGCAGGAACGACGTCGCCGGGTCGAACGACAGCGGCGCGTACGGCCGGATCCGCGCCTCGCCCCAGCCGCCCTCACGGGTCCAGCGGGCGGTGGCCATGTGGTCGGTGAAGTGCCGCCCGAAGCCGGGGTCGGCCAGCACGTCCGCGGGGTCGCGCGGCGTGCCGGTCAGCTCGATGGCGAGGTCGAGGTCCGTCATGCGTACGACGGTAGCGTGCGCTCCCCCTATGCCGCGATGCCGGTTGCGCGCAGCTTCTTGCGCAGGGCCGGGAGGTTGGCGGGGTCGCCGACGGCGTCGTACACCGCCTTGCCGTAGTCCCAGGGCTTCCCCGTCGGGGCGACGAGCGCCGCGGGGCCGGACCAGCGCAGCCCCCAGCGCCAGCCGCGCTCGGTCGTCAGCGCCGCGCCGACGGCGCCCGCGAGCAGGTCGGCGACGAGGTCGTTCGACACCTCGAGCCGGTCCTCCTCGGGCACTGTGGCGACGCGCTGGTCGATCGCGGTCGCGAGCTCGACGACGCGGCCCGCCTCGACGAGGTCGAGTGCGGCGCCGACCGTCGGCTCGGCGCCCGTCAGGGTGGAGACGGCGGCGTACAGCCGCGCCTGGTCCTGGCGCACGACCGGCGCGAGCATCGTCTCCGCGGCAGCGTCGTCCCACTCCACGGCGCGCAGCGAGTTGCTCTCCGTCCCGAGCCGGGAGACGAGCAGCGACATCCGCTCGTCCACCTGGTCCGCGTCGGCGAGCAGCGTCCGCGCGCGGTCGCCGTCCTCGGCCTCGGCGGGCACGTCGCCGAGGGCGGCGAGGCGGACGCGCAGGGCGGGGTGCGAGTCGTACCGATCGCCCTCCCGCTCCTCCATCCGCGCGGCGACGCGGGCCAGCGACTCCTCGTGGTCGGGGTGGTCGTGGAACTGCTCGAAGCCGGCGTAGAGGGCGCGGGGCCTCGCGTCGGCGTTCCAGAGCGGCTGGACGAAGCGGCCGATGAACGTGTCGAACACCGGGTCCGCGACGTGCACCTTCCGCAGCGCGGAGGCGTGCGCCGCGGGGCCGGCGACGCGGGCAGCGTTGGCGTCGGCGTCGAGCTCCTGGCGGCGCGAGACCGCCTGGCTGACGCGGAGGTAGAGCTTGCCGTACGTCGTGAACACCGTGGCCAGCAACGAGTCCGCGCCGAGGTGGCCGATCGTGCGGCCGATCGACGCGCGGCCGCGGTAGACGAGCGGGCCGAGGCGCGTGTCGCCGCCGGTGTAATGCCCGAACTCGTGCGCCAGAACGCCGCGCAGCTCGTCGACCGTGAGCACGTGCAGCAACGGCAGGCCGATGCCCATGATGCGTTCGCCGGGCACGAGGCCCATCAGCTTGCTGCGCTGGGTCACGAACGCGTTGACGTCGGGCACCAGGTACACGCGCGCCGGCGGATCGGTGCCGAGCTGCTGCGCGATCTCGCGGATCAGCGCCCAGAGCCTCGGCTCGTCGGCGTCGGTCACCGCGAGTCCGGTGATCTCGTCGGCGCCGCCGCGCTTCTCCACGAAGAACATCCCGCGCAGCAGAGCGAACGCCACGATCACCGAGAAGATCGTGATGCGGACGGGGACGCGGCCGTTCGCGAAGAACGCGATGTTGATGGCCGCGAGCGTGCCGATGATCGCGAAGCCGAGCAGGTAGAAGCCGAGCAGGAGCAGCGCGGCGAGCGTGGCGCGGCCCGCCACCGAACGGCGCGGGCCCGCGAGAGTCGTCGTGGTCACGACGGAAAAGTCTCGCGGAGAACGGCGTCTCAGACCGGCGTTTCGAGGAACTCCGCGACGAGTGACCGGAATCGCTCAGGGACCTCGACCCACGGGAAGTGCCCCACGCCTGGGAGGACGTCGACGCGGGCGTTCGGGAACGACGCCGCGACGGCGTACGCGCTCTCCACGCCGGTCGCGCCGTCGCGGTCGCCGGCGACGACGAGGACGGGGCTCGTGACTCCTGTCAGCGCCTGCACGATGGCGGCGCGGTCGGGCTGCGGGTCGGCGTTGAACGAGCGTTCGGCGACGTCGTCCATCTCGGTGTCGGCGCCGTACGCGTGCGCCCTGATGTCGTCGTCCCAGCGTCCGTAGAGGGCTGGCCGTAGCGCGGGGCTCTCGCCTTTCAAGTACGCCTCGACGGCCTCGGGGATGTCGGTGCGCGCACGGACGATGCGCTCGGTGTCGGGCGCCGGGTCGTCGAGCTGGAGCCGGCCCGACGGCGTGACGAGCACGAGGCGCTGGATGCGGTGCGGGTGCGCGGCGGCGTACGCCTGCGCGACGACAGCGCCCGCGCTGTGTCCGAGCACGTCGACGGTGTCGGCGCCGAGGTGCTCGCGGAGGGCGTCGAGGTCGCCGACGAGGTGCGGCCACGTGAGGTGTTCCGGTGGCGGCCGGTCGGAGTCGCCGGTGCCGCGCGAGTCGAGGAGGACGAGGGTGCGCGTCCTGTCGAGGCCCGCGAGGTCTCTGAGGTAGGAGGAGGCGCGGCCAGGTCCGCCGGGCTGGCAGAGGAGGTACGGGCCCTCGCCGACGAGCCGGTACGCCAGCGTCACGCCGTCCGGCGTCGTGAACCGCGTCACTGCCCGACGAGGTCCACGCCGCGGGCGGAGTGCGCGCCGACGGCCTCGCCGATCTCGCGCAGCGCCTCGTCGGGGATCGCGGTGTCGACCGTGATGGCCATGAGCGCGTCGCCACCCTGCTGCGTACGGGAGACCTGCATGCTCGCGATGTTGACCTCGGCGGCGCCGAGGATGCCGCCGACCGCGCCGACGATGCCCGGGCGGTCGTGGTAGCGGAAGAACGCGAGGTGCGCCGTCGGCGTGAGGTCGATGTCGAAGCCGTCGACCTCGGTGAGGCGTTCGAGCATCTTCGGGCCGATGAGCGTTCCGGAGACCGAGACCGTCCCCTTGGCCGTCGTGCCGCGAAGGGTGATGAGGTTGCGGTAGTCGGGGCTCTCGCTGCTCGTCGTGAGGTCGACGGTGACGCCGCGGTCCTCGGCGAACAGCGGGGCGTTGACGTACGTCACCGGCTCCTCGACCACCGGCGCGAAGACGCCCTTGAGCGCGGCCAGCTTGAGGACGTTGACGTCGTGGACGGCGATCTCGCCGCGGACCTCGACGGTGAGGTTGCTGACGACCTCCTGGGCGAGGCCCGTGAGGACCTGGCCGAGCTTCTCGACCAGCGGGAGCGCGGGGCGGATCTCCTCGGCGATGACGCCGGCGGCCTGGACGTTGACGGCGTCGGGGACGAACTCGCCGGAGAGCGCGAGCTTGACGCTGCGCGCGACGGCGGTGCCGGCCTTGTCCTGGGCCTCCGTGGTGGAGGCGCCCAGGTGCGGCGTGGCGACGACGTTGTCGAACGCGAACAGCGGCGAGTCGGTGCACGGCTCCGTGGCGTAGACGTCCACGCCGGCGCCGGCGATGGTGCCGTTCTTCAGCGCCTGCGCGAGCGCGTGCTCGTCGACCAGGCCGCCGCGGGCGGCGTTGACGAGGATCGCGTCGGGCTTCATGAGGCCGAGCTCGCGCTCGCCGATCAGGCCCGACGTCTCCTTCGTCTTCGGCAGGTGGATCGTGACGACGTCGGCCTCGTGGAGGACGTCGTCGAGCGGCAGGAGGCGTACGCCCATCTGCGCGGCGCGGCCGGCGGGGACGTAGGGGTCGTACGCGACGAGCCGCATGCCGAACGCGGACAGGCGCTGCGCGACGAGCACGCCGATGCGGCCCAGGCCGACGATGCCGGCGGTCTTCCCCGCGAGCTCGACACCGGTGAACTTCGAGCGCTTCCACTCCCCTGCTCGGAGGGAGGCGTCGGCTCGCGGGATGCGTCGCGCCACCGCGAGCAGCAGCGCGACCGCGTGCTCGGCGGCGGAGATGACGTTCGACTGGGGGGCGTTGACGACCATGACGCCGGCCTTGGTGGCGGCGGGGACGTCGACGTTGTCGAGCCCGATGCCCGCTCTGGCGACGACCTTGAGCTTGGGCGCGGCGGCGAGCGCCTCGGCGTCGATCGTGGTGGCGCTGCGCACGATCACGGCGTCCGCGTCGTTGAGCGCGGGCAGCAGCTGCGCACGGTCCGAGCCGTCGCAGTGCCGTACGTCGAAGTCGGAGCCCAGCACGTCGAGCGCACTGGGCGCCAGCTCCTCCGCGACAAGCACCACCGGTCGTCCCATGCGCCGACCCTACCCGGGCCCCCGCAGCCCGGCCGCCCGGAAGTTACTGGTGAGTAGCGGCGCGGGCCAGACGCGAAGTGGTGAACGGCGACGTCGCTACTCACCAGTAACCGGAGACACTTGTCCACAGATTGCCGGGAGGGGGTGGTTCCATGGCCGTCGAGCGCGGCACCCTGAATGGCATGGACTCGCCGTTGCACCGGTTCGCCGCCGCGCATGACGGCGCCATCACGGTTGCGGCGGCGCGCGGTCTCGGCTACGACTGGGCGCGGTTCCGCTCCTTGGTGCGGACGGAGGGGTGGGTACGCGTGGCGCCGAGCGCGTACGCGCTCCCCGACAGCGCGATCGCGTTGCGGACGCGGGTCCGCGCCGAGCAGCTCCGGCACGAAGCAGTCGTCGCGAGTCACCGCACCGCGGCGGCCCTTCACAGTGGCGACGTGCTCGTTCCAGGCTTCGACTTCACCGTGGACGGCGCCGGTCGGTACGACGTCCCTGGCGGGACGCTGCACCGCTGGGCTCTCGATGACGGTGACGTGGTCCGGCTCGACGGCGTCCGGCTGACGAGCCCGACGCGAACGGCGACCGACCTGCTCCGCGCCCTGCCGCGCCATGAGGCGGTCATCGCCGTGGACGGTCTACTGCGTTCGAAGGCCGTCACGTTGGACGCGGTGGCGGATCGGCTCGAACGACTCGCCGGGCGGCGCTACGTACGCTCGCGCGCCTGGCCTTCGTTCGCGAGGCTGGACCCGCGCAGCGGGTCGGTCGCGGAGTCGCAGGCGCGCCTCGTCCTGCACGGAGCCGGACTGTACCCGCGCACTCAGGTGGTGCTCGTCGACACGACCGGACGGCGGGCACGGGTCGACTTCTGGTTTCCGGCGGGAGTCGCCGTCGAGGTCGAGGGGTACGCGTTCCACTCCTCGCGCGAGCAGCACCAGGCCGACATCGCGCGGTTCAACGACCTTGGCCGAGTGCCAGGCGTCACCGTGCTGCGGTTCTCGTGGGCAGACGTCTTCCACCGACCTGGCGCACTCGTCTCGGCGACCCGCGCCGCGCTCACCTCCGCCACCGCCACTGGTGAACGGCGGCTGACCGTACGCGGGAACTGGTGAACGGCGATGTCGCTACTCACCAGTAACCGCGGGGCGGGGCCGCGGGGCGCGGACGCGGGCGGGTTAGCGCTTGTCGATCCAGCTCATCAACGGGCGCAACCGGGCGCCCACTTCCTCGATCGGGTGGGTCGCGCCTTCCTCGGCGAGCTTGGTGTAGACGGGACGTCCTGCGTCGTCCTCCGCCACCCATTCCTCCGCGAACTGCCCGCTGCGGATCTCCTCGAGGATGCGCTTCATCTCGGCCTTGGTCTCGGCGGTGACGATGCGCGGCCCGCGGGTGTAGTCGCCGTACTCCGCGGTGTCGGAGATCGACCAGCGCATCTTCGCGAGGCCTCCCTCGTACATGAGGTCCACGATGAGCTTGAGCTCGTGGAGGCACTCGAAGTACGCGACCTCCGGCTGGTACCCCGCCTCGACGAGCGTCTCGAAGCCGGCCTGCACCAGCGCCGTCGCGCCGCCGCAGAGGACCGCCTGCTCGCCGAAGAGGTCGGTCTCCGTCTCCTCGGTGAACGTCGTCCGCAGCGCGCCCGCGCGAGTGCCACCGATGGCCTTGGCGTACGAGAGCGCCAAGGCCAGTGCCGAACCCGACGCGTCCTGCTCGATCGCGACGAGGCACGGCACGCCGCGCCCCTCCTCGAACTGGCGCCGTACGAGATGCCCGGGCCCCTTGGGCGCGACCATCGCGACGTCCACGCCGGCGGGCGGGGTGATGAGCCCGAAGCGGATGTTGAAGCCGTGCGCGAAGAACAGCGCGTCGCCATGTCGCAGCGTCGGCTCGATCGCTTCGCGATAGAGCCGACGCTGCGAGGTGTCCGGGGCGAGCACCATGATGAGGTCGGCTTCCGCGCAGGCTTCCTCCGGAGAGAGAACGCGCAGGCCCGCTTCTTCCGCGGCCGCGCGGGACTTGGAACCCGACGGCAGGCCGACGCGGACGTCGGCGCCGGAGTCGTGGAGCGACAGCGCGTGCGCGTGGCCCTGCGAGCCGAAGCCCAGGACGGCGACCTTGCGCGAACGGATCGGGTCGAGCGACGCGTCGTCGTCGTAGTAGATCTCGGGCATGGCTATGCGGTCCTCTCGGCGGCGCGCAGCGCGCGGTCGGTCATGGAACGGCTGCCGCGGGCGACCGCGACCATGCCGGACTGCACGAGCTCTCGGATGCCGAACGGCTCCAGCACGCGGATGAGCGCATCGAGCTTGTCGGCGGTGCCCGTCGCCTCGACGGTGACGGTGTCGGTCGCGACGTCCACGACCTTCGCGCGGAACAGCTGCACGGTCTCGAGCACGTGCGAGCGGGTCTGCACGTCGGCGCGCACCTTGAGCAGCAGCAGCTCGCGCTGCACCGAGAGAGCGGGTTCGAGCTCCACGATCTTCAGCACGTTGACGAGCTTGTTGAGCTGCTTGGTCACCTGCTCCAGCGGCAGGTCGTCGACCGAGACGACGATGGTCATGCGGGAGATCTCGGGGTGCTCGGTGGGGCCGACCGCGAGCGAGTCGATGTTGAAGCCACGCCGCGAGAACAGCCCCGCCACGCGAGCGAGGACACCGGGCTTGTTCTCCACGAGCACCGAGAGCGTGTGAGTGGTCATCCGTCGGCCCCTTCCGAAAAGTCGGGGCGCACGTCGCGCGCGTAGCGGATGTCGGAGTTGGACGTGCCGGCCGGCACCATCGGCCACACCTGCGCGTCCTGCCCGACCCGGAAGTCCACGACGCACGGCGCGTCGTCGACGGAGAGCATCTTCTCGATCGTGGCGTCCACGTCCCCGGCGGACTCGCAGCGCAGGCCCACGCAGCCGTACGCGTCGGCGAGCTTGACGAAGTCGGGGACGTACTTGAGGTCGGTGTTGGAGTACCGCGACTCGTAGAACAGGTTCTGCCACTGGCGCACCATGCCGAGGCTGCCGTTGTTGATGACGGCCACCTTGATGGGGATGCCCTCGACGGCGCAGGTGACGAGCTCCTGGTTGGTCATCTGGAAGCAGCCGTCGCCGTCGATCGCGACGACGAGCGCGTCGGGCCGGCCGACCTTGGCGCCCATCGCGGCGGGGACGGCGTAGCCCATGGTGCCGAGGCCGCCGGAGTTGAGCCAGGTGTACGGCTTCTCGTACGAGATGAACTGCGACGCCCACATCTGGTGCTGCCCGACGCCGGAGACGTAGATCGCGTCGGGGCCGCAGAGCTGCCCGAGCCGCGTGATGACGTGCTGAGGCGCGAGCGAGCCGTCCTCGGGCTCGGTGAAGCCGAGGGGATAGTCGGCCCGCATCTTGTCGAGCTCGGCCCACCAGGCCTCGATGTCGGGCTTGCGCCCCTCGCCCTGGAACGCCACCACGAGGTCGGCGATGACCTCCCTCGCGTCGCCGACGATGGGCACGTCGGCCGAGCGGTTCTTGCCGATCTCGGCGGGGTCGATGTCGGCGTGCACGACGGCCGCGTCGGGAGCAAAGGTGGAGAGCTTGCCGGTCACGCGGTCGTCGAACCGCGCGCCGAGACACACGATGAGGTCGGACTTCTGCAACGCCATGACAGCCGCGACGGTGCCGTGCATGCCGGGCATGCCGAGGTGCTGCGGGTGGCTGTCGGGGAACGCCCCGCGCGCCATCAGCGTCGTCACGACGGGGATGCCGGTGAGCTCCGCGAGGACGCGCAGCTCCTCGGCCGCGCGCGCCTTGAGGACGCCGCCGCCGACGTAGAGCACAGGGCGTCTCGCGGACACCATGAGAGACGCCGCCTGCGCGACCTGCTTGCCGTGCGGCTTGCTCGCGACGCGGTAGCCGGGCAGGTCGAGAGAGGCAGGCCACTCGTACGGCGCCATCGACTGCAGGATGTCCTTCGGCACGTCCACGAGCACCGGGCCAGGGCGACCCGTGGACGCGATGTGGAAGGCCTCGGCGATCGTCCGCGGGATGTCGCGCGCGTCCTGCACGAGGTAGTTGTGCTTGGTGATCGGCAGCGTGATGCCGCAGATGTCCGCCTCCTGGAACGCGTCCGTCCCGATCGACGACGACGGCACCTGGCCCGTGATCGCGACGAGCGGCACGGAGTCCATGTACGCGTCGGCGATGGGCGTGACGAGGTTCGTCGCGCCGGGGCCGGACGTCGCCATGCAGACGCCGACCTTGCCGGTCGCCTGCGCGTACCCCTCCGCCGCGTGGCCCGCGCCCTGCTCGTGGCGCACGAGGATGTGCCGCAGGTCCTTCGCGTCGAGCAGCGGGTCGTACGCCGGGAGGATCGCGCCGCCGGGGATGCCGAACACGACCTCCGCGCCCGCCTCCGCCAGCGCGCGGACCAGGGACTGCGCTCCTGTCAGGTTCTCCATCACGCCTCTCTCGTTCTCGTCCCGGACAACAAAAAACCTCTCGCGGGGACGCGAGAGGTCGAGGGAACCGGCGGGTCTAGCGGGCCGGTCCCCTCCGCGGGACTACGAGCTGGTGCCTCATGCGCGCCACTATGCCACGGCGGCGCGCGCGGTGTCAGGCGATCTTGTACGTCTTCGTCGTCGTGGCCGAGTCGAGAGTCACTTGGCCGGCGCTGAGCTCGGCGGTCTCGTAGCCGAGGACCGGGTCGGCGATGGCGGTGTACGTGCGCAGGCCGCTGAGGACCGCGCCCTTCTTCATGATGCTCTTGCCGATGACCGAGAACGGCAGCGTGAACGTCACCGTCTTGCCGGACGCCTTGGCGCCGTAGTCGAACGTCTCGAGGCAGCCAGACGCACCCCACGTGCCGCCGCTGAAGCGCTCCAGGTAGACGTTCTCGCAGCCGGGGAGGTCGAACTCGACGACCTGCGCGGCGTACGGGTCGGCGGCGACGGTGCCGGCGTACGTCACCGTCACGACGAGCTTGGTCGGCGTGTAGACGGTCTTGCGGCCGACCTTCTGGGTGTTGCCCTGGGTGGAGAACAGCGCGGACACGATGTCGTAGCCGGCGCCCGCGGGGGCGTCCCCGGCGGGGTCCGTGATCTGCGGCTTCGGCGCGGCGGCGAGGCCGGGCGCGGCGAGGGCGACGGACAGGACGGCGGCGAGAGCGAGGACGCGGCGCAACGGGACTCCCTGGGCGGAGTGAGGGGTTGTCTACCCGCTGGCTTCGCCGTCGCCCCGGTCGCCTCCTGCTGTCTACGCGGTCGCGGCTTCGTGCAGATCGAGCACGGGACCCCGCGCCAGCAGCGCGGCGAGCTCGCCGGCGGGCAGCGGGCGGGCGTAGAGGAAGCCCTGCCCGAGTACGCAGCCCATGGCGCGCAGGGCGTCGAGCTGTCCCGGCTCCTCGATGCCCTCGGCGACGGTGTCGAGGCCGAGGTCGCGGCCGATGCCGACGATCGCCGCGGTGAGCGACGTCAGCTCCGACTCGGTGCCGATGCCGCTGACGAACGACCTGTCGATCTTGAGCACGTCGACGGGGAGGCGGCGCAGGTAGTTGAGCGAGGAGTAGCCGGTGCCGAAGTCGTCGATCGCGAGCTGGACGCCGAGCTCGCGGAGCAGGTGCAGCTTGGCGATGGTGCGCTCGGCGTCGTCGACGAGCATCGACTCGGTGATCTCGAGGACGAGGTCGCCGGGGTCGACACCGGTCGTCCGCAGCGTCTTCGCGACGTGCTCGGCGAGCCGCGGCGCGGAGAGCTGGCGGGCCGAGATGTTGACCGACAGCTTGAGCGGCAGGCCGAGGTCACGGCGCCAGCGCGCGACCTGGCGGCACGCCTCGGTGAGCACCCACCGGCCGACGGGGACGATGAGCCCGCTCTCCTCGGCGACGTTGATGAAGTCGAGCGGCGAGACGAGCCCGCGGGTCGGATGGTTCCAGCGCAGCAGCGCCTCGACGCCGACGACGCGGCCGGTCGCGAGCTCGACGACCGGCTGGTAGTGGAGGACGAGCTCGTCGCGGACGACGGCGTAGCGGAGGTCGTTCTCGATCGCCATGCGGTCGAGCGCGGCGGCGTGCATGTCGGGCTCGAATACCTCGCAGCGGTTCTTGCCCATGGCCTTGGCGCGGTACATCGCGAGGTCGGCGTTGCGCAGCAACGCGTCGGCGTCGAGCTCGTCGGTCGAGGCCGCGACGCCGACGCTGGCGCCGACGAACACCTCGTGCCCGGACAGCGAGAACGCCGAGTGCATCTCCTCGATGAACCTCGCCGCGACCTGCTGCGCCGCAACGATTCCAGCCGAGTCCTCGAGCAGCACCGCGAACTCGTCGCCGCCGAGCCGCGCGACGGTGTCGCCGGGACGTACGACCTGCTTGAGCCTGCTCGACACGGCCTCGAGCAGGCGGTCGCCGACCGAGTGGCCGAGGGAGTCGTTGATCGCCTTGAAGCCGTCGAGGTCGAGGAAGAGCACCGCGATCTGCTCGTGCGAACGGCTGCGCAGCGCGAGCGCGTGCTGCACGCGGTCGCGGAACAGCGCGCGGTTGGCGAGACCGGTCAGCGGGTCGTGGAACGCCTGGTGGGTCAGCTGGCGTTCCAGCTGCTTGCGCTCGCTGACGTCGCGGGTGTTGAAGACGAGCCCGGCGATGTGCGGGTGGTCGAGGTCGTTCGACAGCATCGCCTCGACGTGGAGCCACTCGCCGTCGGCCTTGCGGTATCGGCAGTGCACGAGGCACGGCGGGCCCGGCTGCGCGACCGCCGCGCCGACCTCGGCCTTGACGCGGTCGACGTCCTCGGGGTGGACGAGCGCGATGAGGCGGGTGCCGACGAGGTCGTCGGGGTGGTAGCCGAAGACGCGGTAGACGGCCGGGGAGATGAAGCGGATCGTGCCGTCCCGCTCGGTGATCGTGAGGACGTCGGACGAGCCCTGCACGAGCGCGCGGAAGTGCTCCTCGCGAGCCTGCGCCTCCTCGATGGCGGCGGCGAGCGAGCGGGTGAGGCGGGCGTTGTCGGCGACACCGAGAAGCTGGCGTACGACGACGAGCACGACGACCGACGCGCCGATCACCGTCTCGACGCCGTCGAGACCGCCCTGCGTGATGCCCGACCAGAACGCCGCGACCGCGGCGATGACGAGGGGGACGTACGGGACCGCCGTGGTCATCCTCGTGTGCGAGCGTTCGGGCGCGATGACTGTGTGGCCGGGGGCCAGCACGGACAGCGCCATGAACAGCCCGCCCGCGATCCAGCCGAGGTCGGTGACCGCGCCGGCGCGGTACGTGCCGTCGAGCGAGAGCAGCGCGAAGCCGGCGTCGGCGACGACGAACGAGAACAGCCCCGCCGCGAGGCAGATCGGCTGGGCGTGGCCGCCGCCGCGCAGCCTCGTCAGGACGGACAGGGCGATGGCCGCGAGCACGATGTCGGACACCGGGTACGCCACCGCGACGAGCGCCGCGAACGGCGTGCCGCCGCTGGCGCCGTACGCCTCCCCGAGGAACGCCGACCACGCGAGGAACAGCAGCGAGCCGCCCATGAGCAGCCCGTCGATGGCGATACGGACGCGCGCGCGGAGGTCGTCGGGGACCTCGGGCAGCAGCAGCGTGGCGACGCCGACGAGCGGGACGAACGCGAGGTAGCTGAGGTCCGCCCACCCTGGGAACGGCGCCTCGCGGTTCAGCGCGACCTCGTAGACGGTCCAGAGCGTCTGCCCTGCCGCCCAGAAGACGCCGGCGAGGCCGAGCAGGAGGAGGTGGAGCCGGCGGCGGCCCGTGGCGCGCAGACCGTGGGACAGGCCGGCGGCGGCGAGCACGACCGCGGCGGCGAGGCAGCCGGCGTTGGAGACGAGCGGGCCGACGCGACCGTCGGCGGCGGGGGTCAGAGACCAGACGAGGAACGCCGCGCACGCGAACGCCACCGCGGTCGCGGCACGGCGGAACTCACTCGCTTGGCGCACTCGGTCGTCCTCCCTCCTCGTTCATCGGGCCGTAGGGCACGGGCCTGCATGAGCGAGTCGGGCGGGATGGCATGGGCCGAACGGGCTATGGCGGCGCCGCCGTGCGGCGGGTCCGGGCGGCGGGGCGAGGCGCGGGGACGCGCCCGCTTTTCGTGATCTTGGCTGCGTTCATGCTGCCCGAGCGACACGAACGCAGCCAAGATCACGAGTTCTGCGCGTGCGCAAGCGCCGCGCAGCCACGTCAGTGGGTGACGGCGCCGTACGCCGCCGACGAGACCAGGCGCGCGTACTTGGCGAGCGCGCCCCGCGTGTAGCGCGGCTCCATCGGCTGCCAGGCGGCGCGGCGGCGTTCGAGCTCGGCGTCGTCGACGAGGAGGTCGAGGCGACGGTTCGGGACGTCGAGGACGATCCGGTCGCCCTCGGCGACGAGCGCGATCGGCCCGAGGTCGGCGGCCTCCGGCGCGACGTGCCCGACGCAGAGGCCGAACGTCGCCCCGCTGAACCGCCCGTCCGTGACGAGCGCGACGTCGGCGCCGAGGCCCGCGCCCTTCACCGCGGCGGTGACGGCGAGCATCTCGCGCATCCCGGGCCCGCCCTTCGGACCCTCCCAGCGGATGACGATGACGTCGTTCGGGTGGATACGTCCCTCGGTGACGGCGGCCATCGCGTCGGCCTCGCCGTCGAACACCCGCGCCGTCCCCTCGAACACCAGTGCGTCCATGCCCGCGCTCTTGACGACGGCGCCGTCGGGCGCGAGCGAGCCGCGCAGGATCGCGATGCCGCCGCTGAGGTGGATGGGGTCGTTCATGGCGTGGACGACCTCGCCGTCGGGCTGCGCGGGCGCGAGGGCGTCGAGGTTCTCGGCGAGGGTCTTGCCGGTCACCGTGAGCGCGTCGCCGTCCAGCAGGCCGGCGTCGAGGAGGTGGCGCATGACGACGGGGACCCCGCCGACGGCGTCGACGTCGGTCATGACGTACCGGCCGAACGGCTTCACGTCGGCGAGGTGCGGCACCTTGCGGCCGATGCGGTCGAAGTCGGCGAGGGTCAGCTCGACCTCGGCCTCGTTGGCGATGGCGAGCAGGTGGAGGACGGCGTTGGTCGAGCCGCCGAGCGCCATGACGACGGCGACGGCGTTCTCGATCGCGGGCTTGGTGAGGATGCGGCGCGCGGTGATGCCGGCCTCGGTGAGCGCGACGACGGCCTCGCCCGATCGCCGGGCGATGTCGGTACGGCGCGCGTCGGGGGCGGGCGGCGCGGCGGAGCCGGGCAGCGCCATGCCGAGCGCCTCGGCGGCGCAGGCCATCGTGTTGGCGGTGAACATGCCGCCGCACGAGCCCTCGCTCGGGCAGGCGGCGCGCTCGATCTCGCCGAGGCGTTCGCGGGTGATCTTGCCCAGCGCGCAGGCGCCCACGGCCTCGAAGACGTCCTGGATCGTCACCGCCGTGCCGTCGGCGAGGTGGCCGGGGAGGATGCTGCCGCCGTAGAGGAACACGCTCGGGATGTCGAGGCGCGCGGCCGCCATGAGCATGCCGGGGAGGCTCTTGTCGCAGCCGGCGAGGAGCACCGCGGCGTCGAGGCGTTCGGCGTGGACGACGAGCTCGACGGAGTCGGCGATGACCTCGCGGGAGACGAGGCTCGCGCGCATCCCCTCGTGGCCCATCGAGATGCCGTCGCTCACGGCGATCGTCGTGAACTCCAGGGGGAAGCCGCCGGAGTCGCGTACGCCCTGCTTGACGTCCTTGGCGAGGCGGTCGAGGGGGAGGTTGCAGGGGGTGACCTCGTTCCAGGACGAGGCGACCGCGACCTGCGGCTTGTCCCAGTCGTCGTCGGTCATGCCGACGGCGCGGAGCATCGCGCGGGCAGGGGCGCGCTCGTCGCCCTGGGTCACCTCGGCACTGCGTCGGGGTCCGGTCACGAGCCCGAGCCTATGTCCCGTGAGGGATGCGCGGCCCCCGCTCGTATAGGGGTGAGGCGCTCGGAGCCTCGACACCCCTACGAGGAGGACGAATGGCACGCATCCGGAGGACGGCCGCGCTCGCGCTCGCGGCCGCGACGGTGGTCACGGGCTCGGCCCACGCCGACGTGATCGGCGCCGGGAACGGCACCGGGATCAAGGACTGGCTGGCGGTCTACCAGGACGTCGGCAACGGCCACAGCGCGCGCGGTCTCTGCGAGTACGCCGTCAACGCCAGTCCGGGCGGCGGCGTGTACGGCCACTTCGAGACGTGGGTGGAGGCGTACACCGGCAGCTCGCTGTCGACCAGCACCGACGCCACGCTCGAGGTCACGTGCACGTACTACAACACCGCCACCGGGACGCTCGTCATGACCGACTCGGGCACGACCTCCCCCGTCGGCTACTCGCACGACCAGGCCGCCGGCCGGCCGACGAAGGTCTGCCTGACCGCGAAGGTCGTGTGGAGCAACGGCGACACGTTCAACGTCGTCAACCGCTGCCAGCAGGGCCGCGTGGTCTTCTGGAAGGACGAGCTGGTCAGTGCGGAGCTGTCGTTGGACGACGGCACCAACACCATCGTCGACAGGGGCACCGGCACCGCCGTGGCGTGCGCCGAGGTCAACCCGACCCGTAGCTGCGCCGGCATCGCCACCGCGTACGCGCAGGAGACCGCCGCGCTGGTGTCGTCCGGCCACACGCCAGGCGTGGCGCTCGATGTCACGGCGAACCCGCCGGTCGGCTGACGCACGGGGCGCACGGCCGGCTTCCGGCTGGTGGTGGAAGCCGTCGCGCTCGACACAGCACGTCGTCCCATCCGGGGACATCGCAGCCGCTCCGGCGGTGCGGCCACAAGGGGAGGGCCCTTCATGAAGTCTCGTCTTCGCGTGCGCCTGGCGGCGTTGACCGTCGCCTGCCTCACGCTCGTTCCAGGAGCATCACCCACCGCGTCGGCGGCACCCGGTGACACCGCGTCGTACGTCAGCGGTGGCACCGCCGCGGCTCGCGCCAACGGCCAGACCGTGGTCGACGAGGGGACCGTCGTCTGTGACGACGGCAACGGCGTCGGCGTCGGCGGCTTCTGCCTCGGCTTCGGCGGCGGCGACGCCGTCCAGGTAGCCGACGCGACGGCCGGGGAGAACGTCGCGTTCCAGGTGTGCGTCGACAACAGCGGCGACGGCGTCTGCACGTCGCCCGACTTCGGTGCGTGCGCCGACGTCGTGGTGTTCAGCCACGACGACGACGGCAGCTTCTACAACCCGGTGGGGCCGGTGCCGACCGGCTTCGCGCCGGGGTGCGCGGGCGGTCCGTGGAGGGGCTACGTCGTGTTCCTCTGCGACGGCGCCCACTTAGCGGGAGCCGACGGTCACTCGCACCCGGCCACCTCGGGCACCGGCGGCGTCGTCAGCGGCGGCGAGGGCCAGGGAACGTTCTGCGGCGGTACGCCGATCCAGCAGTCGCGCAAGCCGTACACGCTCGGCTCTGGCGCCCGCTACATGAGCGGTGGCACCGCCGTCGTCCGCGAGGACGGGCAGACCACCGCCGACGAGGGCTCCGTGGTCTGCAACAACGGCGACAACGTCGGCGTCGGCGGCTTCTGCGTGCCGTTCACCGGGGGCAACGCCGTCGCGGTGTTCGACGCGTCCCTCGGGGAGGACGTGCCGTTCCAGGTGTGCGTCGACAACAGCGGCGACGGGCTCTGCACCTCGCCGGAGTCCGGGCCATGCGCCGACGTCATCGCGTTCAGCCACAACGACGCGGGGCAGTTCTTCAACCCGCTCGGGCCGGTGCCGACCGGCTTCGCGCCGGGCTGCGGCGGCGGACCGTGGAACGGCTTCGTCGTGTTCCTCTGCGAGGGCGCGCACGTCCAAGGCGGCGTACCGCACCCGCACACGCCCACGACCGGCACCGGCCGCGTGACGACCGGCGGCGAGGGGCTCGGGACGTTCTGCGGCGGCTCGCACGCGGCACCGTCCCGCAAGCGGTACACGACGCGGCCGGACGCCGACCGGCTGTGCCAGCTGGGCACGTCGACGGACTCCAGCCCCGAGGCACCGGAGAGCACCCAGACCGGTTTCCTCTCGGGCGGGCCCGTCAACCGCAACGGCACCCTGAAGTGCACCGTGAAGGTCGGCGTCAGCACGCACAGCGGCGCGTTCGCCAACGGCGCCTCGAGGACGGTGTCGGGCACCAACGGCGTCACGGTCCTGGCGCCGGGGCTCGTCAGCTTCATCGCCCCCGAGGGGGTCCCGACGTACCTCTGCGCGCAGTTCACCGAACCCGACGGCTCCACGCTGTACTTCGACGACACCACAGGGGCGTTCAGCCCGGACCCGGACTCGGAGTGCGGCCTGAACGTCGACGTGGCCGACTCCGACCCGGCGCTGGACCCGGCGAAGGACGCCGTGGCGCCTCTCGCCGAGCAGGCCGACGTGATCACGTGCCCGCTGCTCGCGCCGCTCACCGGCTCGTACGGTGTCGTGGACATCACTGCGCAGGGCGACGTGTTCGTGGCCGGCGAACCGGTGGTCGACTGCCCGCCGTACGACCTCGGCGGCACCGGTCCGGCCGTCGGCGGGGCTCGCGTGATCCTGGGTGGTGTCGGGTAGCGCGAAGGGGGTGAGACGCTGTCCGCGATGACGACGTTCGACTTCGCGAGCGGCGACGGAACCCCGATCCGCGGCATCACCAACGACGGCGCCGGGCCCGCTGTGCTCCTCTGCAACGGGCTCGGCGCGCCGTTGTCGTGCTGGCCGCTGCTCGCCCGCGCCGACGCCGGCCTCCGCGTCGTGTCGTGGGACTACCGCGGGCTCGGCGGCTCCGCGCGGCCGGTCGATCGTTCGCGGATCGACGTAGCCGACCATGTCGCCGACGCGGTGGCGCTGCTCGACGCGTGCGGCATCGAACGCGCGGTGGTGGCGTCGTGGAGCATCGGGGTGAACGTCGCGTTCGAGCTCGCGGAGCGGCATCCCTCGCGGGTGTCCGGCCTGCTGGCCGTGGCCGGCGTGCCGGGCGGGACGTTCTCGGCGATGTTCGGACCAGCCCGGCGGATGCCGCGGGCCAGGCACGCGGCGGCGCTCGGCGTGGCGCGCGGGCTGCGTCTCGCCGGCCCCGCGCTCGGCGCGGTGTCGCGGGTGACGCCCGTGAGCCGCGCTACGGCGGCGGTCGTACGGCACACCGCGATGCGCCCCGCCGCGCGGCCCGAGGTCGTGCTGCCGGTGCTGTCGGAGTTCCGCGGGCACGACTTCCGCTGGTACTTCACGCTCGCCGTCGCGATGGCCGAGCACCGGCCGATGGACCTCGCGTTCGTCGAGTGCCCGGCGGTGCTCGTCGCGGGGCGCCACGACATCGTGACGTCGCGGCACGACATGGAACGCGCCGCGGCGCAGATCCCCCACGCGCGTCTGGTGACGCTCGACGGGTCGCACTTCCTCCCGATGGAACGACCCGAGGAGATCACCGCGCTGCTGCGCGGCCTCGCCTCCGGATCATGAGCGCGACGAGGGCGCCGAACGCCAGCAACGCGCCTGTGTAGTCGGTGCGATGCGGGCGGCCGTACGCCATCACCAGCATCGACGAGCCGGACCCGGACGACGGCAGCGAGCCCGCGACCGGCGCGACCATCGCGGGCACCGGCGCGGACGGCGCGGGGTGCGGCTGGGTGCCACGGCCGTCGCGGCGGCGGTCGATGCTGCGCCCTCGCTTCTGCGAGGACCGCTCCGCGCGCAGCGCGTGCTCGTTGTTGCGCTCGATCTTGGCGCGCAGGGCGGCGGGCACCGGCGCGCCGACATACACCTGTCGCGACACCGACGGCGTGAGGCCCTTGGGCGTGCGCTTGTTGACGAACAGCCAGTACGGCCCGGCCGGCGCGACGTTCGCGGACGGCGGCGTCGCGACGGTCACGGTGTCGCCGGACCGCGCGACGATCGGCAGCTCGACGACCTTCTGGTCGCCGTCGATGAGGTGCGTCAGCGCCGGGTTGCGTACGAGCACCACGCTCTCGACGTCGCGCGCGCCGCCGGCGATCCGCACAGTCGTCGTGCTGCCGTACGACTGCGACATGTCGTAGTCCGCGATGACGGGGCGCGGGCCGTAGAAGAGGTTCGGCGGCGAGAAGACCTCGAACGACGGGTCGCGGAACGCGTCCGACAGCCCGGCCGGCGAGCGGCCGTCGTTGAACGGGAACGCGTACCCCGTGTTGATCGGCGCGTGACCGCCGACGAGCACCCGGCCGTCGGGCAGGAGGATCGCGGTGTTGTGGTACGTCCGCCCCTTGCGCGCGGCGGCGAGCGGCGTCCACTTCCTGGTCGCGGGGTCGTACATCTCGGCGCGGCGGATCGGCGCGCCGCCGCCGGGGCCGGCGACCTCGTCGCGGTCGGCGCCGGAGAACGCCAGCACCTGACCGGTCGGCAGCGTCACGCCGGTGGAGTACCAGCGCGGCGTCGACAGCGGCGCCGTGGCCTGAGAGCTGAAGACCTCGGTGCCGGACGAGACGTCGACGGTGTTGAGCGTCGAGGTGTCCGTGGCGACGTACGTGCCGGGCGTGACGCCGTAGACGCCGCCGGCCGAGAGGAACTCCGCCTTGGTGTACGGCGCCTTCAGCGTCAGCTGCTGCGAGAACGCCGACCCGCGGAAGCCCTTGAGCGCGGGCCCGAACGCCGGCAGCCCGAGGTCGCGCCACGACTGCGTCGCGGGGTCGTAGACGGCGGCGAGGTTCCACAGCGCCTCGTCGTACGACTGGCCCATCGGGTTGAACGTCTGACCGCTGGCGTCGTAGTAGACCTTGCCGTTGGGCAGCAGGTGCAGCCGCGGGAACAGCGGCAGCGACCGGTCGGCCGACTTCGGGTTGACGGTCCACTTCTCGGTGGCGGGGTCGAACGTCTCGGTCTGCTTGACGTTGGTGCCCGAGTCGGCGGGGCGGTCGGGGTACATCGGCTTGATGAGCTTGGTGACGCCGCTCGTGACGAGCACCTTGCCGCTGGGCAGCGTGACGAGGCTGGGGTACCAGCGGCCGTACGTCATCGGCGCCGCCGCCTGCCGCCACGTCCGCGTCGCGGTGTCGTAGATGCGCGTCGCCTTGAGGCCCTCGAGCTCGGAGAGGCCGAACGGCACGCCGGAGACGCCGGGCTCGAGGTAGTAGCCGGTGCCGCCGACGTTGAGGACGCGGCCGTCGGCGAGGTGCACCTGGTCGGAGCAGAACAGGTCGCCGTCGTTGTCGGTGCGGTCGTTGTTGTGGGGAACGACGGGGAGGTACTCGCTGCCGACGCCGGCGTTCGGCTCCCCGGCGTCCGCGGGAGTCGGCGTGGCCCAGCGCGGCCGGTCACCGCGCAGGTCGAGCACCCGCGACAGGTCGTCCTGCGCCTGGTGGCCGATCTCCAGGACGGTGTTGTAGCGGACGTCCTCCATGCCCTCGAGCCCGTCCCAGTAGAGGACGGTGCCGTCGGGCAGGCCCACGGCGGAGACGGCGGCGGGCTTGCAGATCGTCCGGCCCTCGGCGTCCTTGGCGCACTTCGGCCCGGCCTCCTCGAACGGCGCGCTGAACACGCCGCTCACGCTCGGGTCCTCGGCCTGCGCGACCGGCGCGCTGACGGGGACGGCGGCGGCGAGCACGAGCAGCGCGAGGAGCGGGGACGTACGGCGCATGACGGAGCCTCCGGCGGGCGGTAGGGGTGCCGTTCGTCCCTTTCAACGCGCGGGGGCGCGTTCCCTCCCGCGGAGGCGCCGCCGAAGATGGACCAGGCCGACGCCGAGAACGGCGCCGACGACGGCGGGGACCAGCGTGAGCCACCGGGGCAGGCGGGCGGTGCCGGCTCCTTGCCGCGGCACCCACTCCGTGACGCCCCGGACGCTGTCGCGTACGCCGCCGATGTCGACGGGGATCTCCCACTCGACGACGACCGCCTCCTTGCGCGCCCGGAGCACGTCGGGCGGCGGCACCCCCGGGGCGTACGCGAGCCGCCGGTCCAGCCACGACACGGGCATGCGCCGCGGCCCCACGACCTTCCACCTCGGCTTCGCCAGGTCGACGACGCCGGTCGGCTGGTCGCCGCGCAGCCGCAGGTCGTCCTGGTGGGTCGGGCTGGCTTCGTTGCGCTCCAGGCCCTTCGGGCCGTAGCGGAGGAACGGCTCACCCTCGACGCCGTACACCGTCAGCGTCTCGGGCTCCGACCAGCCCAGGAAGATGCCGGGCACCCGCCCGTCGAACGTCTGGAACGACATCGTCCCCGGGATCTTCGCGAGCCGCGTCCGGAAGGTGCCGGGGACCGGCCGGTACTCCAGGTGCCCGCGTACGGCGATCGCGGCTCCCTTGTGCCGCAAGGGGATCGTCCACTCGGCGAGCCGCGCGTTGCGCTGGGGGTCCTTCGGCGGCGTGTACGACTCCTCGTGCAGCCGGTGGTCGAACCACCCCCACGACGAGCCCCGCGCGACGACCCGCCACTCGGGCCCGTTCGCCGGCTTCGGCGGCGCGGCGAGGCCGAGGGGCGAGTTGGTCTGGTACCAGTCGGCGCGCGAGTAGTCGGCCTCGACGACCTTCGGGCCGACGCGCAGGAACGGCTCCCCCTCGCGGTCGAGCACCTCGACCGGCGCGTCGGTGGTGTTGACGAGCAGGAGCTGGTCGGTGACGCCGACGCGGACCTCGACCGTGATGCCCGGAACCGCGGGCTCGACCGCGTCGATGACCGAGAACGCGTTCGGGTCGCCGAGGTGCGCCTCGGCGGGGACGGCGAGGGAGGCGGCGACGAGCAGGGAGACGAGCAGGGGCCGCCACATGCTCCGGAGCGTACGGCGCCGGAACTTTCTCGTCTCCGGCGGTAAACCTCGGCCCTCGGCGCGCGTCTGACTACGTGCGCCGGCGTACGGCGCGTACGTCCGAGGAGGGGAACCCCTATGCGGTCCATCCGTCGCACCGTTGTCGTCCTGCTGACCGCGCTCGGGCTGTCGCTCGGCTCTGTCGCCGTGACCGTGCCCGCGTCGGGCACGACGTCGTACCCCACGCTCACGAACGTCCGCTACGCGAAGCAGACCGGCTTCGACCGCGTCGTCTTCGACTTCTCCGGCGAGCTGCCGTCGTGGACGGCGAAGTTCGGGACGCTCGAAGGCGAGGGGACGGGCGACCCGATCCCGGTGGCCGGAGCCGTCGACCTCGTCGTGCGCTTCAACCCGGCGCGCGCGCACGACAACGACGGCAACGCGACCTACCCGATCCAGAACACCCTCGACCCGAACCTCCCCGCCGTACGGCAGATCCGCTTCGGCGGCGACTACGAGGGCTACGTCAGCGTCGGACTCGGGCTGCGCGACATCGTGGCGTACAAGATCTACACGCTCACCGACCGCGTCGTCATCGACATCACGCACCCGAAGCCGTTCCGTACGTCGGACGTCAGTGCCTCGGGCACCCTGTCGAACATCCGCGTCGACCGCGTCCGCGCCGCGCGGCAGGCCGCCGGCTACGACCGCGTCGTGTGGGACATCCGCGGCACCGCCAAGCCGTCGTACGTCGTCCGCTACTCCGGCGACACGTCGCTGCTGCTGGTCAAGCTGACCGGGCCGGGGACGGCGTCGTTCTACGGCACCACGCCCATGAACCCCGGCCTCCCCGGCGTCAAGCGCATCACGCTCGGCTCGAAGAGCGGCGGCACGATGATCTTCCGGATGTCGACGGCCGCGCGGCACGGCTTCCGGGTGTCGTTCCTGACGTCACCGAGTCGGTTGGTGGTGGACGTCAAGCACTGACCCAGCGCGGGCCCTGCCCCCGCCCCCCGGCCGCGGTCGTTCCCTGCACTCCGTACGCCGGTCTCAAGCGTGATGATCTTCAAAGAACGAGCCGCCTGGGCCGCATTGCGACCGGGCGGCTCGTCGCCGATCGGGGTGCGTTTTGCGCTTTTTCGCCGCACGGGGCGCAACCCGGAGCCTTTTCCATCCTGGCTCGCGCTGGGCCTGGATCGTGCTGGGCAGGAGCCCCTTTGGCGCTGGACCACCACAAGAACGGCGGTCAACCCCGGACGAGCGGCGCCCGCGCACCCGCGTCGGCCCAACCCTGCAGCCCA
>DATMES010000004.1 GCA_035556555.1 Frankiaceae bacterium | reverse complement strand
CGCGTCGGCCACCGAACCGCGTACGAACTCGATCCTGCCCCGGACCGGCGCCAGGGACGCCTCGTTGCCCGCGTACGTGAGCGCGTCGAGCACGACGATCGAGTGCTCGGGGTGCGTGCGCAGCGTGTAGTGGACGAAGTTCGCACCGATGAAGCCGGCGCCCCCGGTGACGAGCAGGAGCATGTCGGTCAGCCGGCCCGGCGGCCGAGTGCCCGGTAGCTCCAACCCGCGGCCGTCCAGGCCTCCCGGTCCAGCGCGTTGCGCCCGTCGAGCACGCTCTTGCGCGCCACGACCCGGCCGAACGCCACCGGGTCCAGCTGCCGGTAGTCGTCCCACTCGGTGAGCACGAGGACGGCGTCGGCCCGCTCGGCTGCCTCCTCGGCGGTGTCGGCGTAGTCCAGCTGCGGCCACAGCCGGCGGCTGTTCTCCACCGCCGCCGGGTCGGTCACCCGCACCACCGCGCCCTGCAGCTGCAGCTGCGCGGCCACGTTCAGCGCCGGGGAATCACGGATGTCATCGGAGTTGGGCTTGAACGCCGCCCCCAGCACCGCGATCCGCTTGCCGGTGAACGTCCCTCCGACGACCTCGCGCGCGATCTCGACCATGCGCTCGCGGCGGCGGCCGTTGATGGCGTCGATCTCGCGGAGGAACGACAGCGCCTGGTCCACGCCGAGCTCGCCGGCCCGCGCCATGAACGCCCTGATGTCCTTCGGCAGGCAGCCGCCGCCGAAGCCCAGGCCGGCGTGCAGGAACCGCCCGCCGATGCGGTCGTCGTACGCCAGCGCCTCGGACAGCTTCTTCACGTCGGCGTGCGCGGCCTCGCAGACCTCGGCCATGGCGTTGATGAACGAGATCTTGGTGGCGAGGAACGCGTTCGCGCTCACCTTGACCAGCTCGGCCGTGGGGAAGTCCGCGACGACGACCGGCGTGCCACCGTCGATGAGCGGCGCGAAGACCTCGCGCAGCACCGCCTCCCCGCGGCCCCCCTCGCGGACGCCGAACACCAGCCGGTCGGGGTGCAGCGTGTCCTCGATCGCGAAGCCCTCACGGAGGAACTCCGGGTTCCACGCCAGCTCGGCCCGCTCGCCGGCGGGGGCCTCCTTCGCGAGGCGGTCGGCGAGGCGCTGTGCCGTGCCGACCGGCACCGTGGACTTGCCGACGACGAGGCACTCGCCGGTCAGGTGCGGCGCGAGGCCGGTGACGACCGCGTCGACGTACGACAGGTCGGCGGCGTACTCCCCGGCGCGCTGCGGCGTGCCGACGCAGACGAAGTGCACGTCGCCGAACGCCGCCGCCTCCTCGTACGACACCGTGAAGCGCAGCCGCCCCGCTTCGAGGTTCTTGCGCAGCAGCGGCTCCAGGCCGGGCTCGAAGAACGGCACCTCGCCGGCCGACAGCGACGCGATCTTCGACGCGTCCACGTCGACGCCGATCACGTCGTAGCCGAGCTCGGCCATGCAGACCGCGTGGGTGGCGCCGAGGTAGCCGGTGCCGAACACGGTGAGCCGGTGGGTCATGCGCGGAAGGTTACCGGGGCAACGTCACCAGGCGATCTGCTGGACGTCCTTGCCGCCGAGGTCGACCTCGCGGATGCCCGCGCCGCGGTCCCAGCGGTGGACCCGCGTGACCGCGGGGTCGGACTCCGTGTCGTACACCCCGAGGAACGCGTGGTCACCGGAGCTGTCGAACGAGAGGAACCACGGGTCCATCCGGAAGCGCAGCGGCAGCGCGAAGAGCTGCTCGCCGATGCGGCCGGTGACGGGGTCGAAGTCGAACGCGATGCCCTGCGACGCCCCGTCGTAGACGTCCAGGTCCTTGATGCACCGCAGCAGGAGCACCGTACGGCCTGTCGCGCCGCGGAACAGGCGATCGTCGATGGTGCAGACCTCGTACCCGGGCACCTCGTGGTTCTCGTACTCCAGGTACTCGACCTTCGCGCCGGGCTGCGTCGTGTCGAGGCCGGCGATCCGCTCGCCGAGCGAGAGGCGGCGGCCGTCGGCGGACCAGGTGAGCGAGGAGACGACGAACGGGCTCGTCTCGCTGGTCACCGGGCGGCCGTCGTCCCACGACTGCTCCGCGCCGGTACGGAGGTCGCGGACGCGGATCTGGCCGGCGTTGCCGCAGCGGCCGTCTGCCAGGGGGAGGCGGAGCGCGTACGCCAGCCTGGCGCCGTCGGGGGAGACCGCCATGTGCATGACCCGGCCCGCCACGTCCCCACCTGGGATGGGGCCGGCGACGGTGCGGTGGTCGCTCGGGGTGTTCTCGGTGACGTCCATCCTGTTGAACATCGACGCGCATCCCTTCAACGCCGCGAAGAAGAAGCTGCGCCCGTCGCCCAGCGCCGCGACGGCGGTGACCCGGTACCCCGCGAGGGTCCCCGCGGTGGACGAGGAGTTGTCCGCCGACGCGAACAGGCGCGCCATGCCGTCCTCGACGCCGACAAAGGACTCCGGCGCCGGTGCCACGGGCCCCACAGGTGCGGGCGAGGCGGGCGGCGTGGGCTCCGGCACCGGGCGTACGACGGCCACGGTCAGCGCGACCGCGGCCACCGACGCGGCGGCGACGCCGACGGTGACGAGGCGGCGTACGCCCCTGCGCTCGCGGCGGCGCACGACGGCGGCGTACGCCTCGGGGTCGCCCTGGACGGTCGTGGCCCGCGCGGCGAGGGCGTCGCGCAGCCTCGTCTCGACGTCGCTCATCGGTTCGCCTCCAGAGCCGTTCGGAGCGCGGCCATGCCGCGCGAGGTGTGGGACTTCACGGCGCCGGCGGACAGCCCCATCGCGGCCGCGACCTGGGCCTCGGTCATGTCCTCCCAGTAGCGGAGGACGAGCGCCTGGCGCTGGCGCGGCGAGAGCGTACGGAGCGCGTCGAGCACCGCCCGCTGGTCGTCGCGGAGGATCACGTCGTCCTCGGCGGAGGGGAGCAGCCGGTCGTCGGGGCGTTCGTGCTTGCGTGCCGTACGCAGCCGCCGCAGCCGCGAGCGCGACAGGTTGAGGACGGTCGAGCGGAGGTACGCGAGCGCGCGTTCCGGGTCGGCCAGCGCGCGGCCGTGCAGGCGGGCGAACGCCTCCTGCACCAGGTCCTCCGCCGTCGCGCGGTCGTCCGTGACGAGCACGGCGAGCGCGAGCAGCCTGCGGTAGTGCGCGGCGAACAGGTCGGGGAGCGCGGTGCCGCCTCCCACACGCCCCTCCTCGGTGATCGTCACGCCACGGAGACGCCGTCGGCCCGGATCGGTTTACGCGCCCTCGCCCGAAAAATGTCACACCCCCCTCCTAGCGTCCGTGCCATGACCTGCGACCTGTGTGGATCGGCCCCGCTCGACGGCCTCGGCGACGCCAGGCTCTGCCGTGCCTGCGCGCGGGGCGCCCTCGTCGGTCCGGCGGAGAGGAGGCGCTCGGGGCGGCACTACGATGACGCCCGTGAACCCTGACTTCGACACCTACCGGCTCGCCGAGGAGCACGACCTCCTGCGCAAGTCGGTCCGCGCCATGGCCGAGGCGAAGATCGCCCCGCGCGCCACGGAGATCGACGCGACCGGCGAGTTCCCCTGGGACGTGTTCGAGGAGCTCAAGCGCAACGACCTCCTCGCCATCCACATCCCGGAGGCGTACGGCGGCCCCGGCGCGGACGCGATCTCCAGCGCGATCCTCATCGAGGAGGTCGCGCGGTGCTGCGCCGCGTCGTCGCTGATCCCCGCGGTCAACAAGCTCGGGACCCAGGGGATGCTGCTGGCCGGTGGCGAGGACGTGAAGCAGGCATACCTGCCGAAGGTCGCCTCCGGCGAGGGCATGATCTCGTACGCCCTCAGCGAGCCGGAGGCGGGCTCCGACGCGGCCGCGATGAAGACGCGCGCGGTCCGTGACGGCGACTCGTACGTCCTCAACGGCTCCAAGCGCTGGATCACGAACGCGAGCGTGTCGACGTACTACACGGTCATGGCCGTGACCGACCCCGACAAGGGGGCGAACGGCATCAGCGCGTTCGTCGTGGAGAAGGACGACCCGGGGTTCAGCGTCGGCAAGCTCGAGAAGAAGATGGGCATCAAGGGCAGCCCGACGGGCGAGCTCTACTTCGACAACTGCCGCATCCCCGCCGACCGGATCATCGGCGAGGAGGGGACCGGCTTCAAGACGGCGCTGCGGACGCTCGACCACACCCGCCTGACCATCGGCGCGCAGGCGCTGGGCATCGCCCAGGGCTCACTCGACTACGCCCTCGGCTACGTCAAGGAGCGCTCGCAGTTCGGGAAGCCGATCGCGACGTTCCAGGCGGTGCAGTTCATGCTCGCCGACATGGCCATGAAGATCGAGGCGGCCCGCCAGCTCATCTACGTCGCCGCGTCGAAGGCCGAGCGCATGGAGCCGGACCTGACGTTCATCTCGGCGGCGGCGAAGTGCTTCGCGTCCGACGTGGCGATGGAGGTCACGACCGACGGCGTGCAGCTGCTCGGCGGCTACGGGTACGTCTCCGACTACCCGATGGAGCGCTTCATGCGCGACGCCAAGATCACGCAGATCTACGAGGGCACCAACCAGATCCAGCGCGTCGTCATGGCGCGGAACCTCCTCAAGTAGTACCTCGGCAGGACGCGCTCATACGGCGCGTGGCCGCAGGTACGCGATGTTGCCCACGCTCGGCCGGCCGGCCCGTTCGATCGGAAGCTCGTCCGCGGCCGCGTGCTGAGCCAGTACGTCGCGGGTCACCGCGGTGGACCATCCCGCGGCCGCGGCGAGGCGGTCGATGTCGGTTCCGTACAGCAGCTCCGCCATCTTGCGAAACGCGCGGGGCTTCTCGAGCGGCACGTGGCCGGGCTCGGCGCGGTTCCATCCGCGTGCGCTCAGCTGGCGGAACAGGCTCTCGTAACGAGCGTCGTCGACGAGTCCGACGCTGCGCGCTCGCCGCACGAGCATGCGGATCGACACCCCCCCACTCCACCTTCGACGCACGCAGCTGCGTCAGCGTCGGAGCGGGCGGGATGTGCAGCGCAGCCGCGTCTCTGGGAACGAGCAACTCCGCGGCGAAGGCGTCTGCCTCATGCTCGGCGTCCGGGCCAGGTTCGGTCTCTCCCGTGTGGAGGACCAGGTGACCCAGTTCATGGGCGACGCTGAATCGCAGCCGATCCCCGGGTGCTCCGGCCAGCAGACCCATCAACGGGGTCCCGGCGTGCCACGTCGAGAAGGCGTCGTGCCGGTTGGTACGTACGGGCACTCCGAAGATGCGCACACCGAGCCTCTCCGCGGCCAGCACGAGGTATGGCGCGGGCTGGTGCGCGGTCAGTCCCAGAGCACGGCGGGTCAGCTGCGCCGCGCGCTCCGGAGACTCGCCGGGCATCGGCTCCAACCGCGCCGGCATGGGACGGAGCTGGGCGAGCATCGCGTCCGCGTGTTCGACCACCGCCTCGAACCACCGCAACGACTGAAGGCGCTCGCTCTGACTCGTGGCCGCACGCGCACGGTAGTGAAGGGGACTTGTCCCGCCGCCTGCCGGGGCCCGTTCGAGGAACTCGACCGTCATGCCTGTGACAGCCGCGATGCGCTCCGCGACCGCGAGAGGCGCTCTCGAACGCCCGGACTCGATGCGAGACAGTTGGCTCTGGGTCAGGATCTCGACCTGTTCGGCGAGGTCGCCTTGAGTGAGACCGTGCATCTGGCGGACCTGCCGGATGCGCTCGCCGTGGATCATCCTGTGTCGTCGCTGCCCAACGCTGGTTGTTCGAACAGAGGGCGGAGCTCGTCGAGGTCCGCAGCGCGCAGCCTAACCATGCCGCGGTCGACCGGCCCCACCCACCCGAGAACGAGGTCGCGCTCGCTCCGTCCGCCGTCCAAGGGCCTGACGAGAGTGAGCGGCTCGACGAGTCGTCCGTGCTCGTGGCGCCACAGCACGACGAGGTTCTTGGTCTCGAGGCCCGGCAGCTGCGGATGCTGGCGGTAGTAGTTCGTCAGCGCCGCGGACGGACCTGGGAGGGGCACCTTGCCGTCCTGGCTCAGCCGCACCTTCAGGATGTCCTGACCGTGCTCGATGAGCAGCGCGCTCATGGGCGGCGTCGTCCCGGCGCCCTCGTCGTCATCGACGTCGGCGACGAAGCCGGCCTCGCCGAGTCGACCGAGTGCGTGCGTGCGGACGAGGTGCGACCACAGCTGCGGGTAGTGATGGCGGCGCCACCCGAAGCGCATCCAGTACTCGTTCGCCAGGTCGATGCCGGTCTGCAGCGCGTCCACCAGCGGCGGCATGACAGATGCGACGCGACCGATCGTCGCGCCGTACGAAGTGTCGATTGCCACGTGCATAGATCCAGCCCGTTGTCACTCGGCCCCGGTAGCGACACGCGGGCCATCAGCGGGCAGTGGCCCGCACCCACGTCTCGTAGATCGTCCGCGCCTTCGCGTCGAAGTCCGGGTCGGGCGCGAGGAACCGCTGGTGGTACGGCGCCCGCAGCTTGCGCATCCGGCCGCGGTGGCGCACGCCCACCATCGTCGCGCCCCAGTAGCGCGTCGGCTCGATCGAGTCGATGGCCCGCCACGGGATCACGCGCTTCCGCGGCCCGCGCATGACCAGCGCCTCCTCGGTGAGCTCGACCCCGAACGTCATCAGCCAGAACGACTCGGCGACGAGCACCGGCCACAGCAAGGCGTAGTACGGCCACGGCATGGGGGTGTCCAGCACCAGCCACGTCGTGCCCTGGATGACCGGCAGGAGCAGCAGCCACCAGGGGAACTGCCGCCTCGTCGGCCGGTACCTGGTGGGCTCGGTCACGGGGCCGATGCTGCCACGCGGTAGCGTCCGGCGCCGTGAGCCTCGAACCCCGCCCCGTCGCCGCCTCCCGTTGCACGCTGTCGCGGATCATGACCGCGCTCGACGCCAACCTGCACGGCAACATCCACGGCGGCGTGATCATGAAGCTGGTCGACGACGCGGCCGGCGTCGTCGCCGCCCGCCACTCGGGCGGCCGCGCGGTGACCGCGGCGATGGACGAGATGGTGTTCCTCGTGCCGGTGCACGTCGGCGACCTCGTGCACGCGCACGCGCAGGTCAACTGGGCGGGCCGGACGTCCATGGAGATCGGGGTCCGCGTCGAGGCGGAGCGCTGGGACGAGGTCGGCGAGGCGCTGCACACGTCGACGGCGTACCTCGTCTACGTCGGCCTCGACTCCCGCGGCAAGCCGCGCGACGTACCGCCCGTCCTGCTCGACGAGAGCGACGAGAAGGCGGCGCGGCGGTTCAGGGAGGCGGAGATCCGCCGTACGCACCGCCTGGCTCGCCGCGAGGCGATCAAGAGGTCGCGCGAAGCCTGAGGGCACGCCGGCGGATGTCCGATCCGTCACCTTTGCACTACCCAGCAGGGACTCGCGGCGTCGGCGGCGAAGCAGTCCGTGAACGCAACGGACCCAGACACCCCTCCACGGGAGAACTCAGATGCGCATCACGCCGCTCGTCCTCGCCGGCGCCCTGGCCGCCACCGCCCTCGCCGGCACGGCCACGGCCGCGCCGAAGAAGAAGCCGATCACCAAGTCGTACGACGCCAGCGCCGCGTCGCCGGACCCGACGAACTGGGCGAACGACGCGGGCGGCGGCTACTCCGTCTGCGCGCAGCGCGTTCCCGGCAGCTTCCACACGCACACGTTCACCGCGCCGGCCCTCGGCAAGATCAACATCAAGGTCACCGGGTTCACGGGCGACTGGGACGTGCTCATCACGGACTCCAAGGGCACCGAGATCGCCGCCGGCGGCAGCTCCGGCATCAACACGCCGGACGCGCCGACCGCGGGCGACGAGAGCGTCACGCTGAAGATCAAGAAGGCCAAGTCCAAGATCAACATCATCACGTGCAACTGGGTCGGTGGCCCGAGCGCCAAGGTGAAGTACGTCTTCACCTACGCGTAGCCACTCCTCGCGTCTCCCACGGCGCCGTCGTCCTCCGGGGCGGCGGCGCCGTGTCGCGTCCGGGGGTCAGCCGCTGACCGCGGCGACCCCGCGGCGGATCAGCCGCGGCTCCCCGCCCGACCACCGCCACAGCCGGTCGGCGGCGACGTAGAGGACCGCGCCGCGCGCGTCGAGCGTGAGCGAATGGACGTTGCCGGGGTGGGTGAAGGTCTCCTCGCGCGGGGTCGGGCGGCGCCGGTCGAGGACGTCCGGGACGGTGAAGAACGTCGTCGTGTCCGCGCCGTTCTCGCCGGGGTAGCAGCAGTGGAGCGCCGCGACGGTCGTGCGCCCGACCGCGACGTGGTCCGCGGGGTCGGAGGCGAACGCCTTCCCCGTCGCGAGGTCGACGATGCGCACGTCGAGCGCTCCCTCGTAGCCGCGGGCGACGACGAGGTGGTGGTCGCCGCTCCAGGCGACCGAGGCGACGTACGCCTGCCGCTCCCACAGGTCCGGGTAGCCCCGGTCGTCGGTCGCGTCCTTGTCCCTGGCGGCGTAGCTCGTGGACCGGCGCGTGACCGGGTCGATGACGAGGACGTCGGTGCCGCTTTCGCAGCCGATGGCCGCGACCCGTCCGTCGGCGGCGATCTGCGGGTCCCGCCCGCGGCCGAGCGGCGTGCTCGTGCCGTTCGCGACGTCGAGCCGGTGCAGGCGGCAGTCGCCGGCCTCGTAGACGACGTGCGCGCGGTCGGACGACCAGTCGAGGCTGCCGCTGGGGCCGTCCGCGGAAGCCGGGGGCAGCGTGCCGAACGTCGCTCGTTCCGCGCCCGTCGTGGTCGAGATCGCGACCACCCTGCGGTCCGCGAGCACCACGAGCGCGGTGTCGTCGGGGAACGTCACCCGGACAGGGACGAACGCCCCCTCCGGAGTGGGTGTCGCACTGGGCGACGCGCTCGGGGTGGCGGTCTCCGTGGGCTCGTCGGTCGTGGGCGAGGCCGTCGCGGGGGCGGAGGTGATGGGGCGTACGGCGTCCGTCCCCGGCCTCGTGCCGGCGGCGAACGCCGCGCCGGCCACAGCGACACAGGCGACCGACAGCGCCGCGGTGAGACGGACGGCACGGCGGTGCCGCGCGACGCGGCCGAACACCGCGTCCAGCGCGTCCGGCGAGGTCCGCGCCCGCTCCGCCCGGTCGGCGAGGGCGGCGCGAAGTCGTTCCTCGGCGTTCATCGGCTCTCCAGCGTGCGGGTCAGGGCGGCGATGCCGCGTGAGGCGTGCGACTTCACGGCGCCGCGCGAGACACCGAGGTCGGCCGCGATGTCGGCCTCGGACAGGCCGGCGTAGTAGCGGAGCACGAGCACCTCGCGCTGCCGGCGGGGGAGCGCGGCGAGCGCCGTACGCACCGCCGCGTGCTCCTCGTGGACCATGACGTCGCCCTCGGGCGAGGGCGCGGTGCCCGGCTGCGGCTCGGCGTAGCGTCGGGACGTCCGCAGCCTGCGCAGCCGCGAGCGCGAGCCGTTGACGACGGCGGTGCGCAGGTAGCCGTACGCCGCCTCCTCGTCGCGCAGCCGCCCCCAGCGCCGGTGCAGCCGCGCGAACGCGTCCTGCACCACGTCCTCGGCGCCGCCGTCGTCGTCGACGAGCAGGACCGCGAGGCGTACGAGCCCGGCGTAGTGCGCCCGGAACAGCGCGGTCACCGCCTCGCCCGCGTCCCGCGGCACCGCCGCCTCCCCCGCCATGTCGATCGTGGTCACACCTCTAGGACGTTCCGGAAGCCTCGCGGTTTACCGACCGTGGCGCGAAACTCCGGCCACGCGTCGCGCAGGTACGCGCCGAACGGCAGCCACCACACGACGTCGTTCGTGAGGCAGAGCACGACCGTCGCGAGCGGCCACTGGCCGGTCAGCAGCAGGTACGCCGGCCCGACCGGACCGAGCACCTTGCCGGTCAGCCCGACCGCGGCCAGCACGAAGCCGTCCTCGGGGCGGCGCGCGACCTCGAGGTACACGACGCCGTACAGCCGATCACCATGCCGAGGCAGGCGAAGACCTGCGGGTGGTTGGCCGGCGGCATCCCCGCCAGCTCGAACAGCCACTGCGGCCTTGCCACGGTGAGGAGACCCCACGCGACGTTGTACCCGCCCGCCGCGACGAACGCCCGCCGGTGCCGTTCGCGGTTACGCATGCCGCGCCTCCGCCGGCCACGGCCACGAGCAGCCGCGCCCGGCCGGTCGTCGCGTAGAGGTCGCGCGCGCCCGAGAGCAGCGTGCCGATGCCGAGCAGCGTGAGGGCGGCGCGGACGGCGTACGGCACCCCGGGATCGCTGGGAGAGAGCGCAGTCGGGGCGGCGTGCCAGTCCAGCAGGATCGGTACGAGGTGCGCGAGCATGGCGCCGTAGACGACGCCCATGACGGCGTGCGTGACCCGCTCGCCGAGCGCGACGCGGCGCACCCTGTCCTCCGTCACGAAGTCCGCGCACGTCACGACGACCTCGGCCGCGAGCCGACCGTGAGGACGACCGCCCACGCGCCGTGGAACGCGACCCACGGCAGGCCGCAGAAGATCGCGGCGTACACGACGTCGCGCGCCGCGTGCAGCCGCAGCTCGCGCGCGACGCCCGGCCGCGCCGGCAGCCGGCGACAGGTCAAGCGGGGGTGCCTACGCGACGGGCATGACGCCGGGCTCGGCGGGGACCTTCAGCTCCGGCTCGGTGACCTTCCGGACGTCCTCGACGGTGACGCCGGGCGCCAGCTCGCGCAGAACGAGCCCGTCGTCGGTGACGTCGATGACCGCGAGGTCGGTGATGATCCGGTGCACGACCCGCCGACCGGTGTACGGCAGCGAGCACTCGTCGACGATCTTGGCGGAGCCGTCCTTGGCGGCGTGCTCCATCATGACGATGAGCTTCTTCGCGCCGTGGACGAGGTCCATCGCGCCGCCCATCCCCTTGACCATCTTCCCTGGGATCATCCAGTTGGCGAGGTCGCCGTCCTTGCTCACCTGCATCGCGCCGAGCACCGCGACGTCGATGTGCCCGCCGCGGATCATCGAGAACGACGTCGCCGAGTCGAAGTACGACGCCCCGTCCTGGACCGTCACGGTCTCCTTGCCGGCGTTGATGAGGTCGGGGTCCTCGGTGCCCTCGACGGGGTACGGGCCGACGCCGAGGATGCCGTTCTCGCTCTGCAGGACGACGTGCACGCCGTCGGGCAGGTAGTTGGGGATCAGCGTCGGCATGCCGATGCCGAGGTTGACGTACTGGCCGTCCTCCAGCTCCAGCGCGACGCGCGCGGCGAGCTGCTCCCTGGTGAGTGCCATCACGCCTTCCTGACGGTGCGTCGTTCGATCCGCTTCTCGGTGCCGTCCACGGGGACGACGCGCTGCACGAACACTCCAGGCGTGTGCACCTCGGCCGGGTCCAGCTCGCCGGGCTCGACCAGCTCCTCGACCTCGGCGATCGTGACGCGGCCCGCGGCGGCGCAGAGCGGGTTGAAGTTGCGCGCGGCCATCCGGTAGACGAGGTTGCCGTGCCGGTCGCCCTTCCAGGCGCGGACCAGCGCGAAGTCCGTGACGATGGCTTCTTCGAGGACGTACTCGCGGCCGCCGAACTCGCGGGTGTCCTTCTTCGGCGAGGCGAGCGCGACGCCGCCGCTGCCGTCGTACTTCCACGGCAGCCCGCCCTCGGCGACCTGCGTGCCGACACCCGCCGGCGTGTAGAACGCGGGGATGCCGGCGCCGCCGGCGCGGAGGCGTTCGGCCAGCGTGCCCTGCGGCGTCAGCTCGACCTCGAGCTCGCCGGAGAGGAACTGCCGCTCGAACTCCTTGTTCTCGCCGACGTAGCTGCTCGTCATGCGGCGCAGCCGCTTGGCCTGGAGCAGCACGCCGAGGCCCCACTCGTCGACGCCGCAGTTGTTGGAGACGACCGAGAGGTCGTCCACGCCGGCGTCGAGGAGCGCCTGGATGAGCACAGAGGGGATGCCGCAGAGGCCGAAGCCACCCACCGCGAGCGTCGCGCCCGAGGGGATGTCGGCGACCGCGGCAGTGGGGTCGCTGACAACCTTGTCCATGGCGCGGAACTCTAGCGTCCGCCCGCCGGCTCCCCTGACGTGTCCCCACCCGTGCGGCGTTTCTTGCACGCGGACGGACACGTGTCACTTTCCTTGCAAGAAACGCCACACGGATCGGGTGGCGGATCGGTGACCGGTGGGGGTGGTGGCGGGACGTCAGGCGCGGGTGGCGCGCTCGGCCTCCGCGACGCGGTCCGGGTCGGCGATCGTCCCGAACACCACGCTGCCGCCGCCGCGGTACGCGGCCAGCGCCGCCTCCAGCACGTCCCCGGTGACCAGCCGCCGGGCCGGGTCGGCCGGGCCGGGCGGCAGGTCCGCGCCGCCGTCGAACGAGTCGGGGTACGCCGCCACCTCGTC
>DATMES010000003.1 GCA_035556555.1 Frankiaceae bacterium | reverse complement strand
TCCTGCACGACGAAGCGCGGCGCCTTCTTGCGCGGTTTGCGCTTCGTCGCGCCGAACGGCTCCGGCGTCGCGCGCTTGTCGCGCATCCGCTGGTACGTCTTGAGCTCGGCCACGGCGGTCTCCTACCCCCAGAACGCTCTGGCAGTATCCGGCGGATGACGCGCACCGGGCTGGCCCTTCCGCTGAACCTCCTGCTCCCCGTCGCGGGCCAGGCCGACGTGGCGCGCCGCGCGGAGGCGCTCGGCTACTCGACCGTGTGGGCCGCGGAGGCCGGGACCAACGACGCGTTCGGACTGCTGGCGGCGTGCGCCTCGACCACGTCCACGGTCGAGCTGGCGACCGGCGTGCTGCCGATCTTCACGCGGACGCCGGCGCTGATGGCGCAGTCGGCGGCGACGGCGCAGGACTGGTCGGGCGGCCGGTTCGCGCTGGGCCTCGGCGTCTCGTCGCAGACGATCGTGTCGCGGTGGAACGGCATGCCGTACGACCGCCTCCTCGACCGGATGCGCGGGTACGTCGGCATCGTCCGCGAGCTGCTCACGTGGGAGAAGGTCACGCATCAGTCCGACCTCTACCCGGTGGACGGCTACCGGCTGCTGCTGCGGGTGCCGTCACCGCCGCCACCGATCCTCGTCGGCGCGCTGAACCCCGGGATGCTGCGGCTCGCGGGCTCCGTGTCCGACGGGGCGTTGCTGAACTGGATCGGCTCTGGTGCTGTGCCCGCCGCCCTGGCGGCCGTCGCCGAGGGCGCGGGCGGGGAGCCGCGGCGCAACGCGGTCTTCGTGCGGGTCTGCGTGACCGATGACGTGGACGCGGCGCGGGTGTGGGCGCGGCGCGAGGTCATGGGCTACGTCATCGTCCCGGCTTACCGTCGCGCGTTCGGCACGCAGGGCTGGGCGTCGGTCTGCGAGGCCGCGATGGCGCTGTGGGACTCGGGCGACCGCAAGGCGGCGGCCGCGTCGTTGCCCGACGAGTTCGTGGACACGCTCTGCCTCGCCGGGTCCGCGGAGTCGGTGCGGGGGCGGTTCGACGAGTTCCGCGCGGCGGGCGTGGACGAGCCGGTGGCGTTCCTCTTCAGCGGGCAGCGGGACCCGGCCGCCGTCGTCGCCGAGCTGGAGGCGACCATGGCCGCGCTGGCGCCGTCCACAGCCTGAATTCCTTCGTCCACAGATTGCTCGCGGGGTCTTATCGCGGGGGTTGACGGGCTGCCAGCGTGGACGCATGAACCACGTCCGCGCTCTCGCCGCCGTCGTCGCCCTGCTGGCGGCGTACGTCCTGCTGCGCGCCGCGGCCGCCCCCGAGCCGTACGCGACCCTGGCCCGCCCTGCCTTCTCCGCCCCGCCCGCTCCGCTCCCTCTCGAGCCCAGCCCGCCGCCCAGCCGTCGCGACCCGCCGTCGCCCGCCGCCGTACGCGCCGTCCTGGTGGCGCTCGACGCCGCCCGCACTCGCGGCTACGCCTCTCCGCCGGGAGCCGACCCCGATCGCTGGGCCGCGCGTTCGTGCGCCTGCCACGCGGAGGACGTACGCCGCCTCCGCTCGCTCGCCGCCCGCGGCCTCGCGCTGCGCGGGCATCGCGCGCGCCTCGTCTCGTTCGTGCTGGTGCGCGCCGGGCCGGCCGTCGCCGAGGTCGCCATGACCGACCGCACCGCCGCGTACGCCGCCGTCGACGCGCGCGGCCGTACCGTCGCGCGCTGGCCCGCCTCGGGCCCGCGCCGGTGGCGCATGACCCTCGTCCGTACTGCCGGTCGCTGGCTCCTCGGAGACATCGAGTGAGTTCGCCGTCGTTCCCTGCAGTTGCTGAGCCGGTCTCGAGCGTGGCGATCTTCAAGGACGGCGGCCGCAGATGACTGCGTGGCGTGGCACAGGAGCGCCGCGGGTAGCACCATGATCGGGACAGCGGCGCGTGCCCTCGCGCCCTAACGCCGTTCGAAGGGGTGCTCGCGTGCGATCGATCTGGAAGGGCGCCATCTCGTTCGGCCTCGTGTCGATCCCGGTGAAGCTCTACTCGGCAACCGAGGAGCGCGACATCGCGTTCCGCCAGGTGCACCGCGAGGACGGCGGCCGCATCCGCTACCAGCGGGTCTGCACGAAGTGCGGCGAGGAGGTGTCGTACGCCGACATCGCCAAGGGCTACGAGATGTCCGACGGCAGCATCGTCGTCCTCACCGACGAGGACTTCGAGAACGTCCCCATCACGACCAACCGGATGATCGACGTCGTCCAGTTCGTGCCGCTGGAGGAGCTCGACCCGATCTACTTCAGCAAGTCGTACTACCTCGAGCCCGAGAAGGCCGGCATCAAGCCGTACGTCCTCCTCGCCCGCGCGCTCGAGGAGTCCGGCAAGGTCGCGGTCGTCAAGGTCGCGCTGCGCCAGCGGGAGGCGCTCGCGGCGGTCCGGGTGCGTGACGGCGTGTTCGTCATGGAGACGATGCTCTGGCCGGACGAGGTGAGGGAGCCGCAGTTCGGGTTCCTCGACGACGACGTCGAGGTACGCCCGCAGGAGCTCGCCATGGCGGGGACGCTCATCGAGAGCCTGTCGGGCGAGTTCGACCCGAACGAGCACAAGGACACCTACCGCGAGGCCCTCGAAGAGGTCATCGAGGCGAAGGTCGAGGGGCACGAGATCGTCGCGCCCGCGGCGCGGCCCGACGAGGGCTCGACGGTCGTGGACCTCATGGCGGCGCTGCGCGCGAGCGTGGACGCGGCGAAGTCGGGTCGTACGGCCGGCGACGCGAAGTCCGCGAAGAAGGCGCCGGCCAAGGCGGCCAAGCCTGCCGCGAAGAAGACGGCCGCCAAGGCGGCGAAGCCCGCGAAGAAGGCCGCCGCGAAGAAGCCGGCCAAGAAGGCGGCGGCGCGCAAGTCCGCCTGACGCTACGAGTGCCGGCCGAACCACCTGCGCCGCCGGCCGTGCGCCGGCGAGAGCTTGTGGCCGAGGTGGCAGTGCAGGCCGTCCGCGGCGACGGCGACGCGGTCGGCGCAGACGGGGCAGTACCGCGACGCCCGCGGGCGCGGTGACGGCGGCGCCACGGCGGCAGGGGGCGCCGCAGCGGCGGCGACCGGCTCGGCCACGGGCTCGGTGACCGGCTCGGGCGCGGTCTCGCGACGCGCGCCGGCGGGCGGTACGAGGGCCGGTCCCGCCGCGACGGGCGCCACCGGCGGCGCCATCGGCGGCACCGGCGGCACCGGCGGGGCGGGTTCCGGCGCGGCGGCCACGGGCTCGGGCTCCCCCGGCCGCGCGTCCGGCACGTCCGGCTCTGGGGTGATTTGCGGTGGCGCAAGATCGTCTACGCGGACGAGAGGTGCGCGAACGACCGTGCCCTCCTGCTTCCGATGCGCGAAGATCCGACCGAGCAGCGTCGCAGCCGGCGGCGGCTCGACCACAGGAGGGTCGACCTCAGGCGTGATCTCCTCGTCGTACGACGTGACCGCTCCCTCCGCCGTGCCTCGAGCCCCTGCGTCTCAAGGCGCTAGGCCGATCGGCCGACATCTGAGGGCGAGGCCCTCGTTCGATCCTGCCCGGAAAGGCTTCCCGTGACGGTAACCGACTACGACGAGATCGTCTCGGCGCTGCGCGCCGTGCCGGGCGTCGCGGACGCCGACGTGGAGCCCGACGCCGAGACCGGCGGCATGGGCCTGCTGCGGCTCGGCCTGGCGCCGGGCTTCGACGAGGTGCAGGTCGCCACGACGGTCGGCCGGCTGCTGCGCGAGCGCTTCGGTCTCGGGGTCGACGCGGAACGCGTCCAGCTGGTCGAGGACGCCGAGGTCCCCGACGAGCCGGTGGGCCGGGGCGGGTCCGCGCAGCACCGCCCCGCGATCCAGCGCATGCACCTGGTCTCCTCGGGCCTCGACATCTCCGCGAGCGTGACCCTCGGCTTCGAGGACCGCAGCGCGGTCGGCGAGGCGCAGGGCACCGCCACGCAGTCGGGCGTCCAGCGGGCGGTCGCGCTCGCGACGCTGCGCGCGATCGAGTCGCTGATCGACGGCAAGGCGCGGTTCGAGCTCGACCACCTCGAGGTCACGCAGACGGGCAGGGACCGTACGGTCGTCGCCGGCGTCTCCCTGGTCACCCCGACGGGCGCCGAGCGCCTCACCGGCGCCGCGGTCGTCCGCGAGGACGTACGCCAGGCGGTCATCCGCGCGACCCTCGACGGTCTCAACCGCCGCCTGGGAGCCCTGCTCCGCTAACGTCCGCCCCATGGGCCTGATCTGCCTGCAGGGCGGCAACGAGCTCACTCCCGCCTGCCGCGACATGGACGCGCTGCTGCTCGACGCCGCCGGCGGCGGCCCGGTCGCGGTGCTCCCGCTGGCCAACGACCTCGGGCACGAGTACGACTCCACGGCCGCCGACGCCGTACGCCACTTCACCGCCCTCGGCGCCACCGACGTCCTCGTGGCCGACCCGGAGAAGCCGCACGAGGCCGCGAGCAGGGCCGCGCTCCTCTACCTCCCCGGCGGCTCGCCCGACCGGCTGCGCAGAGCCCTCGTCGGCACCGAGCTCGGCGCCGCGGTCACAGCCGCCGTAGAAGACCCGGACCGCGTCGTCGCCGGCTCCAGCGCGGGCGCGATGCTGCTCTGCGCCTGGACCTTCCTGCGGGAGAACGGCATGCACGCCGGCAGCGGTCTCGGCGCCGTACCCGACTTCGCGGTCGTCCCGCACTACGGCGGGCCGCGACCGGACTGGGAGGCGCTGCTGCTGGCGAAGGGCGTCGACCTGCTCGGCATCCCCGAGGCGTCGGGAGTGCTGCTGGACGGCGAGAACGTCACCGCCGTCGGCACGGCACCGAGCACCCTCATCACGGCCGAGGGCCGCGAAGCGCTCTCGATCTAGCTAGACGATCACCGTGATGTCGGAGACCCGCACCGACACTCGCCTGTCCGACAGCGAGCCGCTCAGGGCGTGCAGCGCGTGGCGGGTCACGGCGACGTAGAGGGCGTTGCGGAAGTTCTTGGTGCCCGAGGGCAGCGGCAGCGTCACGGTCACGAACGACCCGCCGCTCGGCACGACCACGGTCCCGAGGACGACGTGCGACCCGAGCTCGCGCCGCGTGCCCACCTGCAGCGTCACCGGCCTGCCCGAGGAGGTCACGGCCGACACCTTCACCCTGATGCCGGTGGCGTGCCGCAGGTCGAGCGCGTCCCGGACGCGCATCTCGGCGTAGCCGCCGCTGGAGACGAGCGTCTCCCTGACCGCGAACCGCACGCTCTGGTCGCCGGTCGCGGGGGAGGGGAAGTACGGGCCGCCGGTGGCGATGCCGGAGCCGGAGCGGACGACGTACGCCCGCGGGTCCCAGCCCTCGAACGACGCGACCTGCATGTTGGCGGTCGGCGTGCGGGTGTCCTTGAGGCCGCCGACGGCGGGCTTGCGGGTGCGGCCGTACGCCGTGGAGTACTGGTCCACGAACACCTGCGTGTTGTAGCCGGAGCCGTCGGGGCGCTCGACCCAGCCGATGCCGAGGTAGCGCAGGCTCCGGTCGAGGATGTTCGCGCGGTGGCCGGGGGAGTTCATGTACGCGTTGAACAGGCTCGTCGCGTCCCAGCCGCGGCCGACGTTCTCCGCGACGGCGCGCCAGTCGCGGCTGCCCCGGCTCTCGACGCCCGCCACGAGGTTCGGGTTGTGGTACAGCCGGTTCTGCACGGCCTGGTTGTACGACCAGTCGCGCGCGAGGTCGGTGGTGCCCGCGGTCACGGTCAGCGCGGGGATGCCGCGGCTGGTGCGCGCCGAGTTGATGAGGGCGGCGAGGCGGGCCTCGACGGCGTTGAGCCGCACGCCGTACATCGACTGGAACGCCGTCGCCGGGGCGGGCGCGACGAGTCCGACGCCCAGCGCGGCGCAGGCCGCGGCGAGCACGGCGGCGAGACGGCGGGGACGGGACGGGCGTCGCATACGTAGGAGGTCGGCGGGGACCCCCGAATCGCTGTCACCCGATCGGGTGTCAGGACCGCGTTTCCGTCACACCGCCCGGGTAGCCTCAGGGCATGCCGGCAGGGAAGCGTCCACCGGCGGCTCTGCCCGCGAAGGGCGAGCCGCCCCTTCCGTCGTGGCCCGGCAGCACGGTCGACGTGGGGGGCCAGGCGTTGTACGTACGCCGCGCCGGCACGCCCGACGGCGCCCCCGCCGTGTTCGTGCACGGCCTCGGCGGGTCGGCGACCAACTGGACCGACCTCATGGCGCTGCTCGGCGACCGCCTCGACGGGCACGCGGTGGACCTGCCGGGGTTCGGCTTCAGCGGGCCGCCGCCCGGGGGCCGCTTCACGCTCGACGCGCACGTGGCGGCGGTCGTGGCGTACGTCCACCTGCTGGATCGCGGGCCGGTGCACCTGTTCGGCAACAGCCTCGGCGGCGCCGTCGCCACGCGGGTCGCGGCCGAGCACCCCGAGCTGGTCGCCACGCTGACGCTGGTGTCGCCCGCGCTGCCGCAGTACCGCCTCCGCCGCAGCAACGACCCCCGCCTCGCGCTGCTCCTCCTCCCCGGCATGGGCGCGCTCGTCGACCGCGAGCGGGCCCGCTCGGGCCCGCGCAAGGTCGCGGAGGACGTCCTCCGGCTCTGCACGTACGACTTCTCCGTCATCCACCCGCAGCGGGTCGACGACGCCGCGGAGGAGGTACGCCGCCGGCGCGCGCTCCCGTGGTCGTCCAAGGCGCTGACCGGGTCGCTGCGCGGGCTCGTGCGCGCGTACTTCGAGCCCGGCCCGCGCAACCTCTGGCGCCAGCTCGGCACGATCGCCGCGCCGACGCTCGTCGTGTGGGGCGACCACGACCGGCTGGTGCCGCACACGCTCGGGCGCGTGGCCGTACGCCGCCTGCGCAACGCCCGCCTCTTCGCCGTCCCCGACGCGGGCCACGTCGCCCAGATCGAACGCCCCGAGGTCGTTGCCGGGGCGGTCGTACGGCTGCTCGACGACGCCGAGGCGCTGCGAGCGTCCGCGTGACGGGGGAGGAGTACCGGCTGACGAGGCGCGGGCGGCTGCTGCTGCAGACGCTGCCGCTGTTCCTGGTGACCGCGACCGGGGTCTCCGCGGTCGTGGACCGCGTGTCCGGCGGGGCGTCCCCCGCGAGGGCGGGCATCGCGGCGGCGCCCTCCTCGCCGAGCCCGTCGGCGACGGCCGCGTCGCCGCGCCCGCGTGCCACCCGTACGCCGTCCGCGACGCCCTCCCCGAGCGCCACCACGAAGGCGACGCCGGCGCCCAGGCCGAGCGCCACCGCTGCGGCGAGGCCGGGCTGGTTCGGCAACGGCGTGCTCCGCCTCGTCCCCGGCGCCAGCGCCGTCGGCGGCCGCGGTCCGCTGCGGCGCTACACCGTCGAGGTGGAGGGCGGCCTGGCCGGCGACCCGAAGGCGTTCGCGGCGGCGGTCCAGCGGGTGCTGTCCGACCCGCGCAGCTGGGGCGGCGGGGGACGGCTGTCGTTCCAGCGGGTGTCGTCGGGGCCGGCGGCGTTCCGCGTCGTGCTCGCCAGCCCCTCGACGACCGACCGGCTCTGCCGCCCGCTGCGGACCGGCGGCATCTTCTCCTGCTACATGGGCGGCCGCGTCGTCCTCAACGCCATGCGCTGGCAGGCCGGCGCCGCCGCCTACGCGGGCGACCTCGCGTCGTACCGGATCTACATGGTCAACCACGAGGTCGGCCACGCCCTGGGCCACGGCCACAGCTACACGTGCGGGGCCGGCGGGCTCGCCCACGTGATGATCCAGCAGACCAAGGGGCTGCGCGGGTGCCGGCGCAACCCGTGGCCGCTTCCCGACGAACGGTAGGAAGTTGGCGCGTCTACCCACGTAGCGCGGCTAAGGGGCGGGATACTGGCGCCGCCCTGTACGCGCACACCCGTGGGAGCCCTTCGTGGTGGACGACCCGTTCGGTAGCACCGGATCCGAGCCGCCACCGCCGTACCTCGGCGGGTCGCAGCCTCCCGGCATCTCTGAACGCATGCAGGCGCTGATGTCGCGCGCCGAGCAGGAGATCGCCGAGCAGCGCCAGCTCCAGTCGCTGGTGGGCGAGGTACGCCAGTCGCTGCAGCAGATCCAGGACGAGATCCGCCAGGCGGCCGGCGCGCACACGCTGGAGATCGTGCGCGGCGAGGTGACGTCGCTCGGCTCCGAGGTGCGCGGCGCCACGACCATGCTCGGCGAACGCCTCGAGGCCGTCGTCCGCGCGGTCGGCGCCAGCGCCCAGGTCATGCAGGGCGTGGGGCAGCAGCTCGACCGCGTCACCGAGCTGCTCAACCACCAGCAGCAGCAGATCACAGGCCTGTCCGCCGCGGTCACGCAGCAGCGCGACCTGCTCGGCGCGCTGCCGGAGACCGTCGCGGCCCGCGCCGCGGGGCCGGCCCAGGAGGTCAAGGCCGACGTCGCGTCGGTCCGCGACGAGGTGACGGGCGTGACGACCGCGCTCGGCAGCGTGCGTACGGACGTCGCCGGCGTCTCCGGCGCCCTCGGCGGCGTCCGCGAGGAGGTCGCGGGCGTCACGGGGACGCTCGGGACCGTGCGGCAGGACGTCGCGGGCGTGTCCGGGGCGCTCGGCACCGTACGCGAGGAGGTCGCCGGCGTGACCGGCGCGCTCGGCACCGTGCGCGCGGACGTCGCGGGCGTGTCGGGCGAGCTCGGTTCCGTCCGCGAGGACGTCGCCGCCCTGCGCGCGCGTCTCGACGGCGTCGTCGGGGAGGTACGGGAGGACTCGTCGTCGTCCCTGCGCGCGCTCGCCGAACGCATCGACGCTGCCGTGCTCGCGCTCGCCGAGGCGCTGCTGCGGCCGCGGCTCGGGGGGAGCGCGGCCGACGACCAGGACGTACCGACGACGGCGACCATGACGATGCCGGTCGTGGCCGCGCCGGCGCCGCCGTGGGCCGGGGCGGCGGCGACCGCTCCGTGCGGCGACGACAGCCCTGCCGTCGAGGACGGCGGGTCCGTCGAGCCGACCGCCGAGCTGGGCTCCGAGGCCGACGACGACGAGCCGGCCGAGCCCGGGGCGGACGCCGCCGAGACCGAGCCCGAGGTGGCCGAGACCGAGGCCGAGGCGGACGAGGCCGAGGCGGAAACGCCAGAGGAGAACGACGCCGAGGACGAGCCCGTGGCGCTCGACGTCGAGGACTCGGTCGAGCCGGCGGTCGCCACCCAGGACGAGCCGGAGGACGACGCGGCCGAGACCGAGCCGGTGGCCGAGGTGGCGGCGGAGTCCGTCGAGCCGACCGACGCCGAGGACGACGACGAGGAGGAGGACTCGCCGGGCGAGGTGCCCGCCGTCGAGCCGCTCGCCGACGTCGCCGAACGCAGCCCCGTGCAGATCGCCGAGGACGACGTACCGCTCGACACCTGGCCCGACGAGGACGACGACGAGACCGACGACGAGACCGACGAGGACGAGGCGCCAGCCACGGAGGCGGCCGCCACTGACCCGGACGAGAGCGACGACGCGGAGGACGCGTTCGCGGCGGCGTTCGCGCCGGCGGACGAGCCCGACCCGGCACCCGAGGCGCCGTCGGCCTGGGGCCTCGACAACCTCCGCGAGCCCGAGCAGGCCCAGGAGCAGCAGGAGGAGCAGCGCGAGAAGCGCCGCCCCTGGTGGCGCCCCGGCGGCTGACCGCCGTACGACACCGCCGTACGACACGACGAAGCCCCCGGCGCGGACGCCGGGGGCTTCGTGTTACGCGGTGAGGACTACTTGAAGACGTCCTTGATGTTCTCGCCGGCCTGCTTGAGGTTGCCGGCCGCCTGGTCCTTCTTTCCCTCGGCCTGCATCGACTCGTCGCCGGTCCAGTCGCCGACCTTCTCCTTGGCGTCGCCGGTCAGCTCCTGCGTCTTGTTCTTCAGCTTGTCATCGAAACCCATGATCGTTTCCCTTCGGGTAGCGGTCATCTGACGTGGTTATGCCCGCCCCCTCTGCCGGTAACCTGCGCAGCGGGAATCCAGGGGGTCACACCCCGGTTGCCCCGAGGAGACCCGTACCGCTGAGGAGACCGCGTTGGCGCTGCCCCCGCTCGTCGAGCCCGCTGCCGAGCTGACCAAGGACGAGATCCGCCGGTACTCGCGGCACCTCATCATCCCGGACGTCGGCATGGACGGGCAGAAGCGCCTGAAGAACGCCCGCGTGCTCGCGGTCGGCGCGGGCGGCCTCGGCTCCCCGACGCTGATGTACCTCGCCGCCGCCGGTGTCGGCACGCTCGGAATCGTCGACTTCGACGTCGTCGACGAGACCAACCTCCAGCGGCAGATCATCCACGGGCAGGCCGACATCGGCCGCTCCAAGGCGCAGTCGGCGCGCGACACGATCCAGGAGATCAACCCCTACGTCGAGGTCGTCCTCCACGAGGAGCGGCTCGACTCGTCCAACGCGATCGGCATCATCAGCCAGTACGACCTCGTCGTCGACGGCACCGACAACTTCGCGACCCGCTACCTCGTCAACGACGCCTGCGTGCTGGCCGGCAAGCCGTACGTCTGGGGCTCGATCTTCCGGTTCGACGGGCAGGCGAGCGTGTTCTGGGCCGAGCACGGCCCTTGCTACCGCTGCCTCTACCCCGAGCCCCCGCCGCCGGGCATGGTGCCTTCGTGCGCGGAGGGCGGCGTCCTCGGCGTGCTCTGCGGCACGATCGGCTCGATCCAGACCACCGAGGCGATCAAGGTCCTCACCGGCATCGGCGACCCGTTGGTCGGCACGCTGATGATCTACGACGCCATCGCCATGGAGTTCCGTACGGTCCGCGCCCGCAAGGACCCGGAGTGCCCGCTCTGCGGCAAGAACGCCACCATCACCGAGCTCATCGACTACGAGGCGTTCTGCGGCACCGTGTCGACGGAGGCGCAGGAGGCCGCGGCGGAGGCGACGATCACGCCGCGCGAGCTCAAGGCGATGCAGGACGCCGGCGACGACTTCCTGCTCGTCGACGTCCGCGAGACCGGCGAGCACGACATCGTCCGCATCCCTGGCTCGGTGCTGATCCCCAAGGGCGACCTGCCCGCGCGGCTCGCCGAGCTGCCGCAGGACAAGCCGGTCGTCCTCTACTGCAAGACCGGCGTCCGCTCGGCCGAGGCGCTGGCGCTGCTCAAGGGTGCGGGCTTCGCGACCGCGAAGCACGTCCAGGGCGGCGTCATCGGCTGGGCCCACCAGGTCGACCCGAGCCTTCCGACGTACTAGGGAGGACCGGGCGGCGCGCCGGGACCTGGGTGCGGGTCGAACGCGCCCCGGCGGGGTGTCGAGTCTCCACGAGCGCCTCGCCGGGCGGCAGGAGTGACGAATCCTCGTGCCGAACGTTGTTCATGGTGCCCGGTGTCGATCCGGGTCCGATGCCCCCGGGAGTGCTTCGTGCGCCGTACCACCCTGTCCGCGCTCATCGCCGCCGCCCTCGTCAGCCCTGGCCTGATGCCGGCGAACGCCGCGCCGCCCGCGCCGCCGGTGTTCAGCGGCGCCCGCGCCGCGTCGCCGGTCGTGCTCACCGGCGCGCAGCTTCCCGACTGGTCGCGGCTCGCCGCGCAGGGCGTCGCGAAGCCGTACCCCTCGGGCGCCACGCAGACCGGCGACGGCGTGCGGCACGCGCACAACGGCACCATCACGATCCCCGCCGACGCGCGCACCGGCGTCGACCCAGACGAGATCGCGGCGTACCGGTGGAACGGCAAGAAGCTCGTCGAGGTGCCGGTGCAGGTGGACCAGCGCTTCCCGTACTTCCTCGCCAACGGCCGCTCCGACTTCTCGACGTACTCGGGCACCGACGAGGAGCTGACGTACGCCTTCGCGCCCGACCGGCACGCGACCGGCGAGGAGGCGTGGAAGAAGGTCTTCGGCGACTGCTTCGCGCGCTACGCGACCGCCGCCGAGAACGCCGCCCTCCCCGACTCCGTCTCGCCGGCCCCCGACGGCTCGCTCGACACGCTCGGCTACACCGGCGCCATGCAGGACCCGGTGCCGACGCTCGACGACGACGACGAGGTCGTCGTCATGGCCCGCGACGCCGGCCCCGCGGCTCCCGCCGGCACGACCGCGCCGAAGCACGCGATCGGCGCCGGCCAGGCGATCCGCGTCGCCGACCCGCTCGCGCCCGGCAAGGCCGGCTACGTCTACCTGTTCCGCACGCCGAGCGGCTCGTCGTTCAACGCCGCCAACTCGCCGTACGTCACCATGACCCGCAACGCCGACGCCGACGAGTGGATCGACAGGCACTCGTTCGCCCCGGACGACCCGGAGAAGCTCGGCACCAGCAACACCGGCTACGGCCCCAACCTCCCCGGCACCGTGTGCCGTACGAACCCCCGCAACGACGGCGGCGTCACCGCCCTCGACGGCGTGGCGCGGCCGAGCAACGACCGCTTCCCGCGCGACGGGATGGTCGTCGCGACGCCGACGTACAAGCTCACCGCGACCGGCCGCTGGATGGTCCGCGACTTCCAGGTCACGCGCCCCGGCACCGAGCGGACGTACGGCCCCGACCTCGTGAGCCGCTGGAAGGGCCGCGCGTTCCAGCAGAGCCCCGACTCGTCGGTCTCCGTCGTCGGCTTCGAGGACGAGCAGGTCAACTGGGAGGCCAACTCGGCGCTCCTCGGCTGGCGCGCGGGCGCGGTCCGCGCGATCCGCGAGACGTGGGGCGCCGACAGCGGCACCAACGTCACCAAGACCGAGCTCTTCTACCGTGACGCCGACGTCTTCAACTACCACGTCCGCGTGCACCCGATCCCGCCGGACGGCCTCTACACGTCGTGGAACTACAACCCCGGCGCCGTGGACACGTACTACACGCTGGTCAAGGGCGAGGGCGTCGCGGTCGACGGCGTCAACGACGACGCGTTCCAGGTCGACCAGGTCCCGGTGAGCGGGCAGCCGGCGTTCTTCGACACGTGCGACCCGACGTTCGACGTCTGCTCCGCGGTCGGCAAGCCCGAGCAGGTCGCGGGCCCGAACGGCAGCCTCGTGTACCAGTTCGAGCTGACCACGCCGCCGACGTCGGTGGCGGGCAACCTCGCCGCGGTGCCGTACTACCGCGACGACGCCTGCCTCGACGACGGCACCGGCGACACCCCCGTGCCGCGGCCGTGGCCGGGCGAGGCGCTGACCGACAGCCGCGTGAAGCAGGGCTACGTCGACTACTGGAAGGCCCACGGCGCGCCGGAGACGCTGACGTACGCCGACCTGAAGTGCGACCCCGCGGCCGACCCGGCGACGACGCCGGCGTGGCAGCGGACGCCGTTCGCGGGCGCGTTCGGCCAGCACGGCCTGCACTTCTTCGTCACGCAGGACAGCGACAACGCGTTCGGGCCCAAGCCGCTCACGGAACTCAACGGCCAGCAGTGGCGGTTCGCGGTGCCGCAGTCGGCGCCGTCGAACGTCCTGCTCGACTACAGCCCGAACGTCTCCGCCAAGCTGACCGGCGTCGTGACGCCGTACGGAGCCGTTCCTGGGCTCTAGGTCCCCTCGCCCAGGAACGTTCTTTGAAGATCACTACGCGTGAGACCGGCGGGCCGGCTGCAAGGAACGAGCGCGCAGGCGCTCCGCCTCTAGGCTCGCGGCTCGTGCGGGGAGAGCCGACGGAGTTCGCGGAGGCGGTGCTCGGCGTCGTGGCGCGGATCCCGCGCGGGCGCGTGATGTCGTACGGCGACGTGGCCGAGTACCTGGGTCGCGGCGGCCCGCGCGCCGTGGGCACGGTGCTCGCGCGCTGGGGCGGGGGAGTTCCGTGGCACCGCGTCGTGACGTCCGACGGGCGGCCCAACCCCGCGCACCCGGACGAGGCGGCGGCGCTGCTGCGGCGCGAGCGGGTGGCGTTCAGGGGCGAACGCGTGGACATGCCCCGCGCGCGCTGGGACGGAACCTAGCCACGGGGTTAGCCCGAAGGGACCAGGGGTAACGCGACGAATAGGGTGAATTGCCGTCATCCGGACGACACCCTTCCGTCGTAAGGAGCCCTACGCGTGCGCACCCCCTCCCGTTACGCGGCGATCGCTCTCGCCGCCGCGGCGATCGTCGCCGCCCCCTCTGCCGCCTCCGCGGTGCCCGACCGCTCCACCTCGTCGGTCCAGCCGACGTCGCGCGGTGAGGCCGTCGTCGGCTTCGTCGCGTCGCTGCCCGCGGGCCTCCGCGCCGGCGGCACGCTGCGCGGCTTCGAGGTCGTCCGCGTCGACAGCGGCGGCGCGTTCGCCGTCGTCAAGGCGACGGACGTCGCCGAGGTCCAGCGCGCCATGGCGGGCCTGCCCGGCCTGCGCTACGTCGAGGACAACGTCACCAAGTACGCCCTCGTCACGCCCAACGACAGCCAGTACGGCTCGCAGTACGGCCCGAACATGATGGGTGCCCCCACCGCCTGGGGCCAGGTCGGCTACGGCTCCTCGTCGGTCGTCGTGTCGGTCATCGACACGGGCATCCGCCGTACGCACCAGGACTTCAACGCCTCGCGCGTCCTCGCGGGCTACGACTACCACAACGGCGACAGCAACCCCGCCGACGACTGCGACCACGGCACGCACACCGCCGGCACCGTCGCGGCGACCACCAACAACGGCATCGGCGTCGCGGGCATGAGCCAGGCGACGATCCTGCCGTACAAGGTGCTCTCGGCCCCCGACATCCTCGGCCGGTGCAGCGGCTCCGCGGCGAACATCGCCTCGGCCATCCGCGCCGCCGCCGACAACGGCGCCAAGGTCATCTCGATGTCCATCGGCGGCCCCGACGCGACCGTCGAGCGCGACGCCGTGCAGTACGCGTACAGCAAGGGCGTCATCCTCGTCGCCGCGGCCGGCAACGACGGCGGCTCGAACTCCATCGACTACCCGGGCGCGTACCCGGAGGTCATCGCGGTCGCGGCCCTCGAGTCGAACAAGGCCCGCGCGTCGTACTCCGACGGCGGCCCGCAGCTCGACATCGCAGCCCCCGGCTCCAACGTCCTGTCGACGATCGACAACAGCGACAGCGCGTACGGCACCATGTCCGGCACCTCGATGGCGACGCCGCACGTCGCGGGCGCCATCGCGCTGGCCCTGGGCTGCGCGCCCGCCGGCACCACGCGGGCGACGATCGTCAACACGCTGTACTCGACCGCCGAGGACCTCGGCGCCGCCGGTCGCGACGACCTGTACGGCCACGGCCTCGCCCGCGTCGACCGCCTCGTCGCCAACGTCTGCACCGGTGGCGGCGGCCCGACCAACAACCCGCCGACGGCGTCGTTCACGACGTCGGCCTCGGGTCTGACCGCGTCGGTCAACGGCTCCGGCTCGGCCGACCCCGACGGCGACCCGCTGACGTACGCGTGGACGTGGGGCGACGGCGGCACCTCGACCGGCGTCACGGCGTCGCACACGTACGCGGCGGCGGGCACGTACACCGTCGGCCTCACCGTCTCCGACGGCCGCGGCGGCTCCAACTCGACGACCCGCACGGTCACGGTGTCGCCGACGGGCGACCCCGACCCGTCGACGCCGAACCTCACCAGCGGCCAGCAGATCAACGTCACGCTGTCCGGCACCGGCGACGAGAAGTTCTTCAAGATCGCCGTCCCGGCCGGCAAGTCGCAGCTGCAGGTCGTCATGACCGGTCCCGCGTGCGGGCTGCTCGGCTGCGCGTTCGACGCCGACCTGTACACGCGGGTCTCCGCGCGGCCGAACGACACGACGTACACCTGCCGTCCGTTCGCCGGCGGCTCCAACGAGACGTGCACGCACGCCTCGCCGGCGGCGGCGTACTGGTACATCAGGGTGGACGCGTACACCGGCAGCGGGACGGTCACGCTGAAGGCGACCGTGTCGTAGTCGGTTTTCACCCGCTCGGCCAGCAGGGAGCCGGCGGCGGTACGGCGAATTCAACGCCTCTACCGCCGCCGGCTTTCTCGTTCCCTGGAGACCCCCGTGTCCGTTCTCGCCCAGCTCGAGCGTCTCGACCACCGCTTCGCGGGCAGCCCCGAGACCGACTACGTCTTCGAGTCGCGCAAGTTCCGTCTGCGCCTCGCGGTGATCTCCCTGCTGACGTTCGTCTCGCTGATCATCGCGCTGGCGTCGAACGCCCGCCTGGCCGGCTGGCTGCTCGTGGCGTTCGCCATCGCGACCGGCGTCAAGACCGTGCTCGCGCGCCGCGAGCACGCCGCGACCGTGGCGACCCGCCCCGCCGGCCGCTGGTACGAGCGCTAGGTCGTCCTTCGCCGCAACTTGGAGCCTCCAGGGCGATCCGCCGCCGACGTCGCTGCGGCACAGCACGCTCCGGGCTCCGAGGTCACCCGGCTCCGGGTGCCTCTCTGTCGTGTGGCCCGTGCGCATGTTACTGGTGGGTATGGACTGTCGATCGTGCTCAACTGGTGGGTTTGGCCGTCCGAAGTCACCGCTCGCCGAGTCGATCGGCCCGAGCCAACGCGTCCGGGGCCCGCTGGTCGGCTGCACGGAGGGAGCCTCACCGACGCCGACACGCTGGTGGGGGCGCCTTTGCTGGTGTGAGTGCGTCGGATCTGGCAGAGTCCCCTCCCTCAGGCACGCCGGCCATACGGTGCAAGGACAGGGGAAGCTCATGCGACGCGATCTGCTCGGCCTTCGTTCGTTCGTGATTCTGGTCTGCGCCATGGTGGCGGGGACGTACCTCTGGCTGGTAGCAGGTGCCGAGCCAGGCATTACCGGCGGGCTGGTCACCGCCCTCACTCTCCACACCCTCGTCGGCAAGTAGCGACTTCTTGTCACACCCACCTGGTCTAGTGCTCTCATGACCGCTTCGCCGACCTACCGCCTCGTCAGGGACGTGCCGCCGCCGCCGCTCGTGCCCGACCTCGACGACGCGCAGGACGCCGTCGTCACCCACCCCGGCGGCCCTCTGCTCGTCCTCGCCGGCCCCGGCACCGGCAAGACCACGACGCTGGTCGAGGCCGTCGTCAACCGCGTCGACCGCGGTCTCTCGCCCGAGCAGGTGCTGGTCCTCACGTTCTCCCGCAAGGCCGCCGACGAGCTGCGCGCCCGCATCACCGGCCGCCTCGGGCGCACCGTGACCGAGCCGAGCGCGTGGACGTTCCACGCGTTCTGCGCCGCCCTCGTCCGCCGCTACGGCACCGGTCCCGGCCTCGACATGCCGCGCCTGCTGTCCGGCCCCGAGCGCGAGGTCCGCATCCGCGAGCTGCTCTCCGGCAACGCCGACGGCACCGGCACCCCCTGGCCCGAGAGCGTCCGGCCCGCGCTGCGTACGCGCGGCCTCGCGCAGGAGGTCGCCGACCTCCTCGACCGCGCCCGCGAGCGTGGCCTCGACGGCCCCGCCCTCTCCGCGCTCGGCGCGGCGTGGGACCGCCCGGCCTGGGTCGCGGCGGGGGAGTTCATGACCGAGTACCTCGACGTCCTCGACGCCCGCGAGGAGATCGACTACGCCGGCCTCGTCGCCCTCGCGACCGGCCTGCTGGCCGACCCCGAGCGGCCCGAGGTGCTCGCCGACGTCCGCGACCGCTACCGCGCGGTGTTCGTCGACGAGTACCAGGACACCGACCCCTCGCAGGAGGCCCTGCTCCGTCTCCTCGCGGGCGACGGCCGCGACCTCGTCGTCGTGGGCGACCCCGACCAGTCGATCTACGCCTTCCGCGGGGCCGACGTGTCGTGCATCCTGCGCTTCCCCGACCGGTTCCGCACGCCGTCCGGCCGACCCGCACCCCAGCTCGCCCTCGCGGTCTCCCGGCGCTTCGACGAGACGACGCTCGCGCCGTCCCGCGCGCTCGCCGAGCGCATCCCCACGCCCGGCCTCGCCGCCGACCTGCGCCGCCACCACCGCGGCGTCACCGCCGTCGGCCCCCCCGGCGAGCCGCCCGAGGTCCGCGTCTACCCCACGGTCGCCGAGGAGGTGCAGGCCGTCGCCGACCTGCTGCGTCGCGCGCACCTGCGGGAGGGCGTGCCGTGGGAGTCGATGGCGGTGCTCGTACGCTCCGGCGTCCGCTCCATCCCCGTGCTGCGGCGCGCGTTCACGATGGCCGGCGTGCCGGTCGCGGTCGCGGCCGACGAGGTGCCGGTCGCGCGCGACCCGGCCGTGGCGCCGTTGCTGCTCGCGCTGCGCGTCGCCGACGAGATCGCCAAGGGTCACCCGCCGGCGCTCGCCACCGACGAGGCCGAGCTGCTGCTCATGTCCCCGCTTGCCCGTGCGCTGCCCAGCGGCCTGCGGCTGCTCGGCCGCCACCTCCGCGACCTCGACCGCGCGGCGCGCACCACCGTGCCGCGCCCGTCTGCCGAGCTCATCCGCGACGCCGTCCTCGACCCCGTCGACCTCACCGCCGTGGACGAGCGGGCCGCGGCGCCCGTACGCCGCCTGCACGACCTCCTCACGGCCGCCGCCGCCGCGCTCGGCGAGGGCACGCCCGAGGACGCGCTCTGGCTGCTCTGGGACGCGAGCGGCTGGGGCCGCCGCCTGGAGGCCGAGGCAGGCGGCACCGGCACCGCCGCCCGCCAGGCCGACCGCGACCTCGACGCCGTGCTCGGGCTGTTCCAGGCTGCCGCCCGCCTCGAGGAGCGCCACCCGCGTGGCGGCGTACCCGCCCTCATCGACGAGCTCACCGCGCAGGAGATCCCTGGCGCGCCGGGGGAGGAGCGCGCGGCCGCCGGAGGCGCCGTACGCCTCCTCACCGCGCACCGCGCCAAGGGCCTCGAGTGGGACGTCGTCGTCGTGTCCGGTGTCCAGGACGGCGTCTGGCCCGACCTGCGCCGCCGCGGCTCCCTGCTGGAGGCCGACGTCGTCGATGCCGATGAGCCGCGCCCGCCGCTCACCACCGCGCAGCTCCTCGCCGAGGAGCGCCGCCTCCTGTACGTCGCCCTCACCCGCGCCCGCCGGCGCCTCGTCGTCACCGCCGTCGAGTCCGTGGACGAGGGCGGCGAGCGGCCGAGCAGGTTCCTCGACGAGCTCGACCTCCCGCTCCGCCGCGACCGCGCGGGCGCGACCGGCACGCTCTCGGTCGGGTCACTGGTCGCGCGGCTGCGCCGTACCCTCACCGACCCCGCCACCCCAGGCCCGCTCCGCGACGCCGCCGCCCGGAGGCTCGCCGACCTCGGCGCGGCCCAGGGCGGCGACGGCGCGGCGCTCGTGCCGGCCGCCGACCCCGCCGCGTGGTGGGGCCTGCGCGACGTCACCGGCGGCATCCGGCCGCCACGTCCCGAGGACCAGCCGCTGCTCCTCTCGGGCTCGGCGCTGGCGGCACACCAGCGCTGCCCGCTGCGGTGGTTCCTCGACCGCGAGGTCGGCGCCAAGGGCCCGGCCAGCGCGGCCCAGGGCTTCGGTCTCGTGCTGCACGCCGTCGTACGCCTCGTCTCCGACGGCGTCCTCGAGCCCGACGTCGGGGCCCTCCTGCGCCGCCTCGACGACGTGTGGCCCTCGCTCGGCTTCGAGGCGGCCTGGCACGGCGACCACGAACGCCGCCAGGCCGAGGCCGCCCTCACCCGCTTCCTCGCCTGGCACGCCGCCCGCGGCCGCGAGGTGGCGGGCAGCGAGCAGCGGTTCGAGGTGCGCGTCGGCGACGCCCTGCTCGTCGGCTCCGCCGACCGCGTCGAGGTCGCCGCCGGGGGCGCGGTGCACGTCGTCGACTTCAAGACCGGCAAGACCGCGCGCAGCGCCGACGACCTCGCCGCCGACCCGCAGCTCGGCGTCTACCAGCTCGCCGCGCGCGAGGGCGCGTTCGCGGAGGTGGCGGGGGAGGACGCGCCCCTCGGCGGTGCCGAGCTGGTCTGGCTGCGCAACGAGCGCAAGGGCGGGCTGCCGCAGGTCCAGTGCCAGGACCCGCTCCCCGACGGTGAGGAGACCTGGGTGCACGCCCTCCTCGACGGCACCGCGACCGCCATCCGCGCCGAGCAGTACCCCGCGCGGCCCGACGACGACTGCGACCGGTGCCCCTTCCGCGGCTGCTGCCCCGCGCACGCCGCCGGCGGGCAGGTGGTCGAGTGACCGCCACGCTGCACACCGTCGGGCTCGCGTACGTCCCCGAGCCGTCCGGCGCGTACCTCCGCGCGCTGCTGCGGATCCCGTTCACCGACGAGCAGCTCGCCGTCGCCAGTGCGCCGCTCGACCCGCTGCTCGTCGTCGCCGGCGCGGGGTCCGGCAAGACCGCGGTCATGGCAGCTCGCGTCGTGCACCTCGTGGCCCACCACCGGCTGGCCGCCTCGGACGTGCTCGGGCTGACGTTCACCAACAAGGCCGCCGTCGAGCTCTCCGACCGCGTCCGCAAGGCGCTCCTCGTGCTGGCCCGCGCGGGCGTCGTCGACGAGACGCTGCTCGACGACCTGCCGACCGTGGCGACCTACCACTCGTACGCCGCCGCGGTCGTCCGCGACCATGCCCTGCGCGTCGGCCGCGAGCCGATGTCCGAGCTGCTCACCGAGGCGACCCGCTGGCAGGTCGCGGGACGCGTCGTACGCCGCGCGGCGGGGCCGTTCCGGCACCTGCGGTGGCAGCCGGCGTACGTCACCCGCCTCGTCCTCGCGCTCGACGCCGAGATGTCCGAGCACCTCGTCTCGGCCGACGAGGTGCGGGCGTTCGACGCCGCGCTCGCCGCCGAGGCCGACGGCCTCGCCAAGCAGACCAACAAGACCCGCGAGTGCGGCGACACCGCCCGCGCCCGCGACGAGCTGCTCGCGCTGGTCGAGGCGTATCGCGCGGAGAAGCGCGCCAAGGACCTCCTCGACTTCGGCGACCAGGTCGCGCTCGCCGCCGAGATCGCCGCCGCGTCGGAGGAGGTCTGCGCGCTCGAGCGCGACCGCTTCCAGGCCGTCCTCCTCGACGAGTACCAGGACACCGGCGTCGCGCAGCGGCGGCTGCTGCAGGCGTTGTTCGGCGGCGGCCACCCCGTCACCGCCGTCGGCGACCCCAACCAGGGCATCTACGGCTGGCGCGGCGCGTCGGTCGGCAACCTCGCCCGCTTCCCCGAGCACTTCCCGGACGCGCAGGGGCGCCCGGCGACCGTGCTGCCGCTCATGACGTCGTTCCGCTGCGCCGGGCGCATCCTCGATGTCGCCAACGCGATCGCCCGCCCGCTCGCGACGTCGGCGCCTGCCCAGCGCAGACCCGTCGTCGACATCCCCGAGCTGACCCCCTGCGCCGGCTCCGAGCACGCCGGTGAGGTCCGCGCCGCGCTGCTGGAGACCGTCGAGGCCGAGGCCGCCTGGGTCGCCGAGGGCATCGCCGCCGCCGTCGCCGACGGCACCCCGCCCAAGGAGTGCGCGGTGCTCTCGCGCCGCCGCACCGACTTCGGCGCGCTGCACCGCGCCCTCGTCGCGCGCGGCCTGCCCGTCGAGGTCGTCGGCCTCGGCGGCCTGCTGGAGATGCCCGAGGTCTCCGACGTGGTGGCGTACCTTCGCGTCCTCGTCGACCCCGCCGCCAATCCCGCGCTCGTCCGCATCCTCACCGGCCCCCGCTGGCGGCTCGGCTCGCGCGACCTCTACGTCCTCGGCCGCCGCGCCCGCCACCTCGCCGCGCCCGCGAAGGCCGGCGCCGAGGACACCGGTCCCGACGCCGTCCTGCGCGCCGCCGCCGTCGGCGTCGACCCGGTCGACGTCGTCTCGCTCGCCGACGCGCTCGACAGCCTCGGCGTCCCCGACCGCTACTCCGCCGAGGCGTACGACCGCCTCCGCGCCCTCCGCGACGAGCTGTGCTCGCTGCGGCCGTTCCTCGGCCAGCCGGTCGTCGACGTCGTCGCCGAGATCGTGCGGCGCATCGGCCTCGACGTGGAGATCGAGGCCGAGCCCGACGCCGTCGCGGCGGCGCGCGCGGCCAACCTCGACGCGTTCCTCGACCACGCCGCGCACTTCACCGGCATCGACGGCACCAGCGACCCGCGCGCGTTCCTCGCCTACCTCGACGCCGCCGCCGACGCCGAGAACGGCCTCGACGCGGGCGGCGTCTCCGGCGCCGACACCGTCAAGCTGCTCACCGTCCACAAGGCCAAGGGCCTCGAGTGGGACGTCGTCGCCGTCCCCGGCCTCACCGCGGGTGTGTTCCCCTCGAGCCAGGGCCGCCCGCGCTGGACCCAGCGAGCCGAGGTGCTGCCGTACGCCCTGCGCGGCGACCGCGACGACCTGCCGCCGTTCGGGGAGCTGACCACCAAGGCGCTGGACGAGTTCAAGGCAGACTGCGCGGCCGAGTCCGACGACGAGGAGCGCCGCCTCGGCTACGTCGCCTTCACCCGCGCCCGCTCCACTCTGCTGCTCTCCGGCTACTGGTGGGGCGCCTCGCAGGTCCGCACCAAGGGTGCCTCCCCGCTGCTCCAGGAGGTGCTCGCCCTCGACGGCCTCGTCACCGCCGACGAGCTCGCCCCCGAGCCCGAGCCCGGCAGCGCCAACCCGCTCCTCGCCGCGCGCGGGGTGGACGTGCCGTGGCCGCCGCCGTACGACCCCGAGCGCTACGCCCGCCGTTCCGCCGCCGCCGCGCTCGTCACCTGCGCCGCGGCCGCGCCGGTGACCCCCGCTGACCCCGAGACCCAGCGGCGCGACGACGAGTGGCGGGCCGAGGCAGACCTGCTGCTCGCCGAGCTGCGCCGTACGGCGAGCGCCCACCGCGACGTGCTCCTCCCCGCGCGGCTCACCGCGAGCCAGCTCGTGCTGCTCGCCGAGGACCCCGACGAGCTGGCCCGCCGCCTCGCCCGCCCGCTCCCGCAGCGCCCCGCCGCCCGCGCGCGCCGCGGCACGCGCTTCCACGCCTGGGTCGAGGAGCTGTACGGCGACCGCCCCCTGCTCGACCCCGGCGACCTGCCCGGCGCCGCCGACCCCGACGTCACCGACACCGAGCTGGCCGACCTGCAGCAGCGCTTCCTCGCGAGCCCGTACGGCACCCGCAGGCCGGTCGCGATCGAGGCGCCGTTCGAGCTGGTGGCGGGCGGCCGGGTCGTGCGCGGGCGGATCGACGCCGTCTACGAGGACGACGACGGGACGTACGACGTCATCGACTTCAAGACCGGTGCGCTGCCGAGAGACTTCGCCGCCGCGAGCCTCCAGCTCACCGTCTACCGGCTGGCCTGGGCCGGCATCCAGGGCGTCGACCCGGCGCGGGTCAGGGCGGGATTCCTCTACGTCCGCACCGGGGAGGTCAAGCGCCCCGACAGGCTGCTCAGCACGGCCGAAGTCGCCGCCCTGCTCTCCGAGCCCGCCGTAGGGGCGCAGACAGCCCTCTTCTAGGGCGTGTCTCACGACCCGTCGATCTGCTGCGCGCCGCCCGGGACGGCACCTCGCGGCGTTGTCGAAGCCTCCGATAGCGCTGATATCGGAGGCTTCTCCGCCTTGCGATGCGCCATCCCGGACGCCGCTCGCGACGATCACGGGTCATGAGCACGCCCTGACACCCGCGCAAATCCGGGCAAACCGCGCGGCAGGTCCCTGGCCTGTGCGCGGCGAACCGAGCGCCGTCACGCCTCCCACCCCTCAGGAGACGGCTCGCATGCCCATGCCCCGCACCCTGCTCGCCGCCGCGCTCGTCGCGGCCGTCACGGTCACCCCCGCCGCCGCGAACGACATCACCGGCGACGCCCAGGACAACGTCTACACCGTCAGCACCAGCGGCAACTACACGCTCGCCAACCGCGTCGACGCGACCTGCGCGTACGTCCCCGACCGGTGGAGCCTCGACTGGCGCCCCACCCACACGACCGGCACGGCGACGACCACCGGCGCGCAGTGGACCAGCGTCACCTGCGAGATCTGGTCCGGCGGCTACCAGGTGGGGGAGGCGACGTTCTCCGACGCGACCCCGACCATCACCGGCTACGAGCTCCTCGGCGACGCCGGCACCTGGGACGTCATGGTCTGCGTCAGCGCGCAGGCGTGGTTCCGGGACGCCGTCGTCGACGCCCCCCGTCGTTGTCACACCCCCTAGCGCACACCTTTCCAAGGAGCCCCAGCATGAAGCGCACCCTGCTCGCCGCCGCCCTCGTCGCGGCCGCGACCGCCGCCCCCGCCACCGCCAAGCCCGCCGAGCCCGACTGGCCGACCTGGAACGTCACCACGACCGGCCAGACGACGGCGCTCGGCTACGTCGACGCGACCTGCTACTTCACGCCCCAGCGCTGGGTCCACGACTACGGCAACACCCTGGTCCACGCCGTCGCCGTGACCAGCGGCGCGCTGTCCACGACCGTCCGCTGCGAGCTGCTGTGGGACGGCGAGCACCGCGGCGACCAGACGTGGACCCAGGACGGTCCGGTCCTCTACGCCGAGGACGGCTTCAGCTACGTCTCCGACACCGGCGTGCAGATCTGCGTCACCGCGAGCGCCACCTTCGCGACGACGAACGTCTCCGCCCCCCGCACCTGCAAGTACGTCTGAGAGCCCCCTCGACCTCGCTTAGGAGACCCGTGAGCCACACCCGCACCCTCGCCGCCGCGGCCCTCGCCGTCGCCGCGCTCGCCGCACCCGCCGGCGCCGAGCCCGCCGTCCCCCAGAACGGCATCGTCTACAGCGTCAGCACGTCCTACCCGGAGGCCACGAAGCGCATCGACGCCACCTGCGTGTTCGTCGCGGACCGGTGGACCGACGACTTCGGCTCCACCCGCGTCGAGGTCTTCGCGACGACCGCCGGCGCCGTCCAGGTCGAGGTCCGCTGCCAGCTGTTCCAGAACGGCTGGGAGGCCGGCGACGAGACGTGGTGGGCCAGCGGCCCGGTTCTCCACGGCACCGGCCGCATGGGCCACCTCCCGCCCCGCAACGTCGTCATGTGCGTCGAGGCCACGGCGCTGTTCAACGAGCAGTACCTCTCGGCGCCCACGCGCTGCGCATCCATCTGACCCCCGAGCAAGGAGCGATCCCCCGCATGAAGCTCATCCCCGCACTCCTCGGCGCCGGCCTCGCCGCCGCGAGCCTCGCCGTGCCCGCGTCGGCCCAGGACGTCACGCAGGGCCTCGTCTACACCGTCACGGCCTCGCACCCGAACGGCGCCGGCACGCTCGACGCCGCCTGCACGTTCCGGCCCGACTGGACCGCCGAGTACGGCGACACGGTGATCGAGGGCGTCGCCACCAGCGGCGTCGTCGGCGACCTCGACGTCACCTGCGAGATCTACGTCGCCGGCACGCTCGCCGGCTCGGCGTCCGGCGGCGGCATCCTCCTCGCCCGCGCGTCCGGCACGGGCGGCACCGTCGGCAGGACGTACGTCCGCGTCTGCGTCTCCGCGCGCGTCCAGGGCGTCGTCGACGTCGGCTACACGGTCAGCAACTGCCGCAACGTCTAGCGGCACCGGTACGCGGCCGTCGTCCCCTCAGGGGCGGCGGCCGCTGCCGTTTCCTGGCAGGCACCGCCGGCCACGTCCTCGACCGGGAGCCTCTTCCATCCTGGGGTGGGCGACCGACGGGCGGGCGTGCTCCGCGCACGCAACGTCCGGTGCCGCTCCGCACGAGCAGGGCCGGCACGCACGGCAACCTCGTGCGCCACCGGGGTCCACTGAGCTCCTCGGTGGCGATCCGCCGCCTGCGTTGCCGCGGCACGGCACTCTCCGGGTTCCGCCGTCACCGGGATGGAAAGGCTCCGGGTTGCGGCCCGTGCGCGGAGGAGCAACTCGGACCCCGAACTCGCGCGGAGGCCGCCGGCCGGCCCGTTCGCTACGGCTTCAGGTTCGTGCACGAACGCAGCGACGCCCAGCGCTGCTGCGCCGCCGCGGCCGCCGCGCCGGACAGCGGCACCGGCACGCCGCCCTGGATGACGGCGGGCTTCCACGTGTAGCCGTTGACGCGCCGGCCGGTGACGTTGACGGTCATGACGCCGGTCTGCGCGCCGAGGCCGGGGCGGGCGTAGAAGACGAAGTTGCCGAGGCCGTACGACACGAACGTCCGGCCCAGCATCCCGCCGCCGAGCAGCACGTGGGCGTGCGAGCCGACGACGATGTCGGCGCCGGCCTTCGACAGCTTGGCGGCGATGTCGTACTGCCTGTCGATCGGGCACTGCGCGCGTTCCTTGCCCCAGTGCAGGTACACGACGACGGTGTCCGACGTCGCCCGCGCGCGACGCACCGCCGCGAGGAGCTCCGACTCCTGGTACGCCGACGCGAGACCGGGCTTGCCGGGTCCGGCGGTCCACGCGGAGGCGAGGTTCGAGTCGAGCACGTGTGTCGCCCCGAAGAACGCGAGCCGCTGGCCCTTCACGGTCTTGCGCCACGGCGCGAACGCCTGCTTGTCGTCCAGGCCGATGCCGACGACCGGGAACTTCGCGGCCTTCGCCGCCGCGACCGAGTCGCGGACGCCGACGACGCCGAAGTCCTGGCCGTGGTTGTTCGCCATCGACACGACGTCCACGCCCGCCGATCGCAGCGCCCCGAAGGCCGTCGCCGGCGCCTTGAACGTGTACTCCTTCGGCGCGGGCACGCCCCGCTCGGTGATCGCCGTCTCGAGGTTGACCATCGTCACGTCCGCCGCCGAGAGCGCGGGCGTGATCGCGCGCAGCCCGCCGGAGAGCGCGGAGCGCGACGCGCCCTCGAAGTGCACGTCCCCGCCGAACGCGATCGTCACGGCGTTGCCGCTGCCCAGCGGGTCCTGCTTCGGCGTCGGCGTGGGCGACGGCACCTGCGACGCGGGTACGGCAGGCGGCTTGGTCGGGTCGCCCGACGCCTGGCTGACGGGGATCGGGTCGGCCGACGAGCACGCGACGACCGCGAGCACGCCGAGAAGGGCCAAGCCAGGCTTGCGCATACGAACCAGCCTAAACGCGGGCGGCCAGGGCGGAGGGCAGCTCCGCCAAACTCTCCACCCGCAGGTCCGCGGCGGCCGCCTCCGGCCAGGTCGCGTGCACGTACCCCCACGGCCCCCTGCGCACGAACACCGCCGTCATCCCCGCCGCCTTCGCCGGGAGGACGTCGTTGTCCACGCGGTCGCCGACGTACGCGACCTCCTCCGGCGCCATCCCCGCGCTCTCGGCGACGCGCACGAAGAACTCGGGGTCGGGCTTCTCGACGCCCCACGCCGCCGACGACGCGACGACGTCGAGGTCCAGGCCCAGCGACTCCACGAGCCGCTCGGACACGTCGGGCGGCTGGTTGCCGGAGACGCCGACGACGTACCCGGCGGCCTTCAGCGCCGCGAGGCAGGGCACGGCGTCGGCGTAGAGGTCGGCGGCGGTGAGCTCGTACCGGCCCTTCGCGGCCTCCGCCCTCTCGAGCGAGAAGTCGTCGTCGAAGTACGAGAAGACCTCCAGGTGGTGGCGCCGCTCCGCGATGACCGCGCCCAGGCATCCCGAGAACGTCAGCGGCGGCACGCCGTAGAACTCAGCCCACGACCGCCACACGCCGTCCTCGCAGAGCAGCGTCTCGCCGACGTCGAAGAACACCGCGCGGATCACGCGACCTCCACGACGACAGCGCGATGGTCCGACAACGCCAGCTCCCTGATGTCGCAGCCGCGGACGTCGAGGTCGAGGCCCGGCGACGCGAGGACGTGGTCGAGCTGCACGTGCGGCGACGGCGCTGGGAACGTCGCACCGCGGGCCAGGCACTCCCACCCCGCGAAGACGCGGGGGAGCGGGCCGGGCAGGTTGAGGTCGCCCATGAGCAGGTACGGCCCGGGCAGGCGGCGCAGCGCGGAGACGACGTAGCGGAGCTGCCAGGCGTTCCAGGCCGGGATGAACGACAGGTGCGTCGCCGCCACCGTCACGTCGCCGAACGGCGCCGCCACCCGCGCGCAGACCGCCACGCGCGGCTCGTCGGGCACCCAGCGCCACCGCCGCGAGCCGGGCATCGGCATCGGCAGCCCGACCCGGGGGACGCGCGGCAGCCGCAGCGTCCGCCAGGACGAGACGGGCAGCCGCGAGAACAGCGCGATGCCGTACGCCGTCCCGCCCGCGTCGTCCTCGTCCGCGCGCCGCCACGTCTCGCCCGGCGTGCCGTAGAGCGCGGGCACGAACCGCCAGTCGGTTGCGCCCACAGCCTCGGCGACCGCGGCCGCCTGGTCCGCGCCGCCGGAGCGGGCCTGCGCGCGGTCCACCTCCTGCAACGCCAGCACGTCCGCGTCGAGCGAGGCCGCGCACTCCGCGAGCAGCGCTGCGTCGGCGGTGCCGTCGGCGAGGGAGCGGCCGGACAGAACGTTCCACGTCGCGAGCCTCACCGGACGGGCACCAGGCGGGAGAGCTGCTTGCGGACGTACGACGCGTCGTCGCGGTCGAGCCCGTACAGCACCGCGTGCACCGGCTGGACCGTCGCGTACGCCACCGCCCGCCGCCACAGCGTGTCCACGTCCGTGCCGGCAGGGGGCTCGTACGCCGCGAACGCCGCCCGCGCCCCCTCAGGCCCCAGGCACTGCACGAACCACGACAGGTCCTGCGCCGGGTCGCCGACGTGCGCGTCGGTCCAGTCGATGACCGCGGTCAGCCGGCCCTGGCAGACGAGCAGGTTGGCCTCGCCGAGGTCGGCGTGCACGACCGCCTCGCGCTCCGGCGCCTCGCGCAGCGTCGCGAACGCCTCGCGCAGCGCCGACACCGCCTCCCACGGCAGCAGCGGCACGACCTCGGCCGTCGCGCGCTGCGCGAGCGCGTCGAGGTCGAGCTTGCCCGGCGCCGCCAGGCCGATCACCAACGCGTCGAGCGGGTCGACGGCGTGCAGCGCGGTGAGCAGCCGCGCGACGTCGGCGGCGATCGGCTCCGCGTCCTCGCAGCCGCTGGGCTCGCCCGGGAGCCGCGGGTAGAGGCCGTACGTCGTGCCCCGCGTCTCCTCGGGGTCCCCGCGGCCGCGCGTCAGCGTGGTCGTGGGGTAGAGGGTGTGCACCGACATCTCGGGAACGCGCACGGGCAGGCGCGGCGCGAGGAGCGCGAGGAGGAGGCGTTCGACCTTCAACGCCGCCGCGACCGGCTCGCGCCGCGGTACCCGGAACACCCATGCGCCCGTGTCGACGACGACGAAGTCCCAGCCGCTCTCGACGACGACGGCGTCCGCGAAATCGATCGCGGGGTGCGCGCCGGCCAGGGCTGAGAGGTCCACTCGAACACCCTATGGGGCGTGCCGCCCGGCCCCCGCCCTGCTGCGCGACGTCCAGGACGACGCCTCGCGGCGTTGCCGGCGTCGCGGACAGCGCTGCGGTCCGCTCGGCCTCCGCCTGGCGATCCGCCGTCCCTGACCGCCGCTCGCGACGGCCGGGGGCCGAGCGGCACACCCTAGGCTGACGAGCCATGACCTCCGTTCGCGAGTACGTCGCCGCCCACACCCAGCGCCTGTACGACGACCTCGACCAGTGGCTCCGTATCCCCAGCGTCAGCGCCGCGCCCGAGCACAAGGCGGACGTACGCCGCTCCGCCGAGTGGGCAGCCGAGGCGCTGCGCAAGGTGGGCTTCGCGACGGAGATCTGGGAGACCGACAACGACGGCCACCCCGCCGTCTACGCCGAGCGGCACGTCGGCGACGACAAGCCGACCGTGCTGGTCTACGGGCACCACGACGTACAGCCGGTGGACCCGCTGGAGCTGTGGGAGTCGCCGCCGTTCGAGCCGACGGTGCGCGGCGAGGACCTGTTCGCGCGAGGCGCCGTGGACGACAAGGGGCAGGTGCTGTTCCACCTGCTCGGGCTGGAGGCCGCGCTGGCGGCGTACGGCGAGGTCGGCGTCAACCTCAAGGTCCTCGTCGAGGGCGAGGAGGAGATCGGCTCGCCGAACTTCCCCGCGCTGCTCCACCGCGAGCGCGAGCGGCTGCGCTGCGACGTCGTCGTCGTGTCCGACACCGGGATGTTCGACAAGGACACGCCGTCGATGTGCATCGGCATGCGCGGCCTCGTGTACTGCCAGCTCGACGTGTACGGGCCCGAGGTCGACCTGCACTCGGGCTCGTTCGGCGGCGGCGTGCCCAACCCCGCCACCGAGGTCGCGCGCCTCTGCGCCAACCTCCACGACGAGGACCGGCACGTCACGCTCCCCGGCTTCTACGACCGCGTCGTTCCCCTCTCCGATCGCGAGCGCGAGCTCATGGCAGCGCTGCCGTTCGACGAGTCGGCATGGCTGCGCGACGCGACCTCGACCGCCGCGATCGGGGAGGCCGGCTACTCGACGCTCGAACGCGTCGGCGCCCGCCCCACCGCCGAGGTCAACGGCATCTGGGGCGGCTACACCGGCGCCGGCCAGAAGACCATCATCCCCGCCGAGGCGCACGCGAAGATCTCGTTCCGGCTCGTCGCGGACCAGCGGCCCGAGGAGGTCGAGGACGCGTTCCGGCTCTGGGTCGCGAGCAGCCTGCCGATGGGGCTGCGGCACGAGATCACGTTCTTCGGGCCCGGCGTACGTCCCTGCCTCACGCCGCTCGACCACCCCGCCGTCCAGGCCGCGACGACCGCGATGGAGGAGGCGTTCGGCAAGCGGGTGCTCTACACGCGCGAGGGCGGCTCGGGCCCCGAGGCGGACCTCGCCGAGATCCTCGAGGCGCCGGTCGTGTTCCTCGGCGTCGGCCTGCCCGACGACCGCATCCACTCGCCGAACGAGAAGGTGCACCTGCCGTACCTCGTCAAGGGCGCCGAGGCGGCGGCGTACCTCTGGCGCGAGCTCGCCGGGCTGCCGCGATGACCGAGGGGTACGCGCCGTTCGGCGAGTGGCGCACGTGGTACCGCGTCACCGGCGACCTCGACGCGGACAAGGCGCCGGTCGTCGTCCTGCACGGCGGGCCTGGCGCGACGCACGACTACCTGCTGTCGGTGAACGACCTGGCCGAGCAGGGTCGCGCGGTCGTCATGTACGACCAGCTCGGCAACGGCCATTCCACGCACCTGCCGGACAGGGGCGCGGACTTCTGGACGGTCGAGCTGTTCGTCGAGGAGCTGGCGAGCCTGTTGCGGCACCTCGGCATCGACGGCAGGTACCACGTCGTCGGCCAGTCCTGGGGCGGCTTCCTCGCGCAGGAGCACGCGCTCACCCAGCCGGCCGGGCTGCGCGGCCTCGTGCTGGCGGACACGGCGGCGTCGTTCCCCGCGTTCGTCGAGGGCGCCAACCGGCTGCGCGCCGAGCTGCCGCCTGGGGTCAACGAGACCCTGCTCAGGCACGAGGAGGCGGGCACCACCGACGACCCTGAGTACGTCGCCGCGTGCCAGGTCTTCTACGACCGGCACGTCTGCCGCATCGTGCCCAACCCGCCCGAGGTCGCGTACGCCTTCGCGCAGATCGACGCCGACCCGACCGTCTACCACACGATGAACGGGCCGAGTGAGTTCCACGTCATCGGCTCCATCAAGGACTGGCAGTCACTCGACAGGCTCGGCCGGATCCGCTACCCGACGCTGATCGTGAGCGGCCGGTACGACGAGGCGATCCCGGACGTCGTACGCCCCCTGCACGAGGGCATCGCGGGCAGCGAGTGGGTCGTCTTCGAGGAGTCGAGCCACCTGCCGCACGTCGAGGAACGCGAGCGCTGGATGGCTGTCGTGGGTGCGTTCCTCGACCGCTGCGACTAGCCCGCGAGCTCCGGCGGCAGCGTCACGTCCTCGGTCGCGGACCGTACGACGTCGCGGGACAGCTCGTGGACCCGGAGGCCGTTGCGGCGGGCGATCTTGCGCAGCCGTTCGAACGCCTCCCGCGGCGTCGTGGACAGCCGCTCCGCGAGCACGCCGATGGCCTGCTCGACGGTGACCCGCGCGGCCAGAGCGTGCTCGAGCTGCGTCACCGCGAGCCGCAGCCGCGCCAGCTCGTCCAGCGGCTCCTCGGGCCTGTCGGGGCGGCCGCCTGGGGAGAGGTCGTCCTGCAGGAGGTCGGCCAGCACCATCGCGGTCGTGAGGTCGGACTCGGCGTCGGTCTCGCCGACGCGCCAGCCGTCCGGCGTACGGCGGATGACGACGCCGCGCGTGTCGGCGTCGGACAGGTGCGCGCCGACGATGCCGGCCAGCTCGCGCAGGACGCCGACGGTGGCGTCGTCGACGGGGACGTTGCGCCGGTCGATGCCGCAGAGCGTTCCGGCGACGGTGCCGTCGGCGAGGCGGATGGGGACGCCGACGTACGACCTGATGCCGAGCCGGGCACGGATCGGCGTGCCGGCGTAGTAGGCGTCGGCGTCGGCGTCGGCGGTCGAGCACGGCCCGCCGGAGAGCATCCGGTGGCAGAACGAGTCGGCGCGTTCGCTGGAGGTGCCCTCCTCGACGCCGGGCATCTCGCCGAGCACGCGGTCGAAGCGGAACGAGCTGTCGTCCAGGCCCCCGATGAAGACGACCTCCATGCCGAGCAGGGTGGCCGCCGTGGACAACGCGGCGTCGATCGCGGGGTGGCGCAGCGCGGGGGTCATGACGCGAGCCTCGTTCCTGCCGTGTAGGGGTGACTCATCGTCCCCTACCTCGGCCCCCGGCGACAGCCGGAGCCATCACGCCGTCCTGCTCAGCTCGGCGAGGACCTCCGCGGGGCTCGGGTTGGTGAGGGCGGCGCCGTTCGGGAAGCGCAGCGTCGGGACGGTGCGGTTGCCGCCGTTGACGGACATGACGAACGCCGCGGCGTCCGGGTCGTCCTCGATGTTGACCTCGCTGTACGAGATCGACTCACGGTCGAGGAACCGCTTCAGCCGCACGCAGTAGCCGCACCAGGTCGTCGTGAACATGACGAGCTCGTCGCCCACCTCGCGCCTCCCGTTCCAGGCGCCCCCAACGCAGTTGTCGTCGCGGACATTTCCACGGACGAGGCACGTACACCTCGCCGCCGCGGCAGATTAGCCGGACGGCGCGGTGAGCGTCAGTCGGTGTCGAGGCGGCTGTCGATGGCGTCGCGGCACTCCTTGACGAGCGCCTGAGCGAGCTGCGGCTCCGCCTGGTTGAACGCGAACCACCGCTGCACCACGGCCGACACCTCGGGGTGGATCGCGACGAGGGCCTCGGTGTTGCCCGCCATCTTCTGCCGCTTGCCGGCGAGCGCGCCGAGCTTCCCGAGCTTGCCCTGCGGCGCGACGGGCTGCAGCACGCCGGCCTGGACCAGCTCGCCCTCGACGACGCTCGCGACGACGCCCCACGGGTTGTCGTGCTCGGTGCGCAGCCAGCGGTGGACCGCGTCCTTCGCGTACGGCTTGTCGGCGGCCGCCTGCAGCAGCTCCGCCTCGATCGCGCTCGGCGGCTGGACGCCGCCACGCGGTCGTACGGCGACGCGGGTCTTGGTCCCGAGCATCCCCTTCTTCTCCTCGAACGCGATCTCCGCGGCGCCGTTCTCGCGCAGCGACCACAGCGCGGCGGCGGCGAGCACGCCGGAGAGGGTCTTGAGGTCGACGGACGTGCCGTCCTTGCCGGGGACGTCGATGCCGTACGAGAGCTTGCCTGCCTTGGGCGCGACGGCCTCGGCGGCGACGTACAGGGCGGCGGGGGCGGAGAGGGGCATGGGTCAGGACGCCTTTCGAGTGGTGCGACGGGGGTCGTCCCCGACGCTAACAAGCCGATCCGGGCGCGCGCGGCGTTTCTGTCACATCGGCCTGCGAGACTCGTCGTCGTGGATCCGGACGACGTTCTTCGCAGGCTCGACCCCGAGCAGTGCGCCGCCGTGCGCGCTGTCCGCGGGCCCGTCTGCATCCTCGCGGGCGCGGGCACAGGCAAGACCCGCACGATCACCCACCGCATCGCGTACGCCGCCCTCACCGGCGCCGTGGCGCCCGAGCACGTGCTGGCGGTGACGTTCACCGCGCGGGCGGCCGGCGAGCTGCGCGGGCGGCTGCGCGCGCTCGGCGTCGAGCGGGTGCAGGCGCGCACCTTCCACGCCGCGGCACTGCGGCAGCTCACGTACTTCTGGCCGCGCGTCGTCGGCGGCGAGACGCCGCGGATCGTCGAGTCGAAGTTCGCGCTGGTCGGCAACGCGGCAGGCCGCGCGCGGTTGCGGCCTTCGAGCGCCGAGCTGCGCGACCTCATCTCCGAGATCGAGTGGGCGAAGGCACGGCTGGTCTCGCCGGCGGCGTACGAGGCGGCGGCCGCCGCGCTGCACCGCGAGCCGCCGTACGGCGCCGAGTCCATGACCGCCGTCTACACCGAGTACGAGGCGGCCAAGAGCCGCGCCGGCATGGTCGACTTCGACGACCTGCTCATGCTCACCGCCGCGGCCATCGAGGAGCACGAGGACGTCGCGGAGGAGGTGCGCAGGCGCTACCGGTACTTCGTCGTCGACGAGTACCAGGACGTCTCGCCGCTGCAGCAGCGGCTCCTCGACGCGTGGCTCGGGGACCGCGACGACCTCTGCGTCGTCGGCGACGACGACCAGACGATCTACTCGTTCACCGGCGCCTCGCGCGACTACCTGCTCGGCTTCTCCCGCCGCTACCCGTCGGCCACCGTCGTCCGGCTCGTGCGCGACTACCGCTCGACGCCGCAGGTCGTCACGCTCGCCAACCGCGTCCTCGCCGGCGGCAAGCGGCTCGTCGCGCAACAGCCCGACGGCCCCGAGCCGGTGTTCGGGTCGTACGACGACGAGCCCGCCGAGGCGGCGTCGGTCGCCCGCCAGATCTCGTCGCTGATCTCGTCGGGCGTCGCGCCCGCCGAGATCGCGGTGCTGTACCGCGTCAACGCGCAGTCCGAGGTCTACGAGGCGGCGCTCGCGGCCGCAGGCATCCCGTACCTCGTCCGCGGCGGCGAGAAGTACTTCGACCGCGCCGAGGTCCGCGAGGCGATGGTCGCGCTGCGCGTGGCGGCGCGCGATGTGGACCCGGAGGTGCCCGTGCCCGACGCGGTGCGGTCGGCGCTGGAGACCGTGGGGTGGACGCCGGTGGAGCCGGCCCAGAGGTCGGGTGCCGCGCGGGACCGCTGGGAGGCGCTGACCGCGCTGGCCGGGCTCGCCGACGAGGCGGCGGGGCGTTCGGTGACGCTCGTGGACTTCGTCGCGGAGCTGGAGCAGCGCGCGGCCGACCAGCACGTGCCGTCCGTCGCGGGCGTGACGCTGGCGTCGTTCCACGCGGCGAAGGGCCTCGAGTGGGACGCGGTGTTCCTCGTCGGCGTCACCGACGGCACGCTGCCGATCCAGCACGCCGTGACGCCCGACGAGGTCGAGGAGGAGCGCCGGCTGCTCTACGTCGGCATCACCCGCGCCCGCACGCACGTCGCGGTGTCGTGGGCGTACGCGCGGCAGCCGGGCGGGCGGCGTACCCGCAGGGTGTCCCGCTTCCTCGAAGGCATCGTGCCGGGCGCCGCGCGGCCCGCGCCGAAGCCCAAGGCGGCCCGTGAGGCGGCGCGCGACGCGCTGTCGCCGGACGAGCAGGCGCTGTTCGACCGGCTGCGCGACTGGCGCAAGGGGCGGGCGGCGGAGCTGGGGCAGCCGGCGTACTGCGTGTTCACCGACGCGACGCTCTCGGCGATCTGCCAGGCGCGGCCGGCGGCGGGCTCCGAGCTCGCCGCCGTGCCCGGTGTCGGCGCGACAAAGCTGGACAAGTTCGGAGCAGAGGTGCTGGCGTTGGTTGCGGATTCGTAACGTCGGTGACGTCGTCGCGATAAATCCGTTGCGCGTCCGGGGGAGTGGCCCTATCTTCCGCCAAGACGCAACACCCGCCCGCGAGGCCGAGAGGAGGTGCCCCATGGAGATGACCAGCTGCTGGACCGCGATCCGTACGGAGCGCGCGCTTTCGGCTGCCCACGTGGGCACCACCGCGCTCGCGTCCCGTACGCGCCTGGCGGCCACGAAGCAGATCAATGGGCTCTCCACGCCCGTCGTCGGCTTCGTCGGTGTCCCGGCGTACACCGCGGACCAGGAGTCCCACCCGCCTCGGGGAAACCCGCCTGTATAACCCAGGCAGCAGCCCCCCGAGGCCGCGGACTCCCACAAGGAGACCGCGGCCTTTTTAGTTTCTCTCGCCACTCACAAGGAGGTGACCCGCAAGTGTTCGACCTCATCGAGGCGCCCGTCGCGACGGAGCTCCCGTGCTGGACGTACGACCCCGAGCTCTTCTTCGCGGAGAGCCCGGCGGACGTCGAGTACGCCAAGGCGATCTGCGTCGACTGCCCGATCAAGGCGGAGTGCCTTGCCGGGGCGCTCGAGCGGCGTGAGCCGTGGGGCGTCTGGGGCGGGGAGCTGTTCATCCAGGGCGTCGTCGTCCCGCGGAAGCGTCCGCGTGGCCGGCCGCGCAAGGAGGACGTCGCCGCATGACCGGCATGACCACCACCAAGACCACGACCAAGGAGAACGAGATGTTGCTGCTCCATGAAGAGCTCGCGCGCAGTCATCAGCTGCGCCTGCTCTCGGAGTCGCGGCGCGGGTCCCGTGTCGCGCGGCTGGCAGCCGCGCGGCGCTGGTCGCGCCGGGCGGAAGCCGCGGGCCGCAGGGCCCGTGCCGCCTCCCTCGCCGTCTGGTGAGGCTCCGGGAACGTCGAAAGGCCCGGCCTCCTCGTGCCGTACGAGGCGCCGGGCCTTTCGCGTGTGCGCCTGCCGCTGCCCGCGCGAGGAACGGCCCGGCCCCCACGTGGGAGGCCGGGCCGTCCTGCGTTCCCCCGCGACGTTCTCGCGGGTGGCGCGCCGTCGTCCCCCTCAGAACTCCGGCGCGCCTCGGCGCGGCGGGCGGCCCGATGTCCCCCTCAGAACACCGAGCCGCCCTGGCGAGCCCGTAGGCTCGCGATCGTGCCGCGTCCTGGTAGAGCCATCGGCGCGCAGGTCGGTTCGGTGAACCCCCCGGCGCGTTCCGGCCTCGTGTCGCGGACGCGCGACGTTCTCATATCGGACAGTCTCGCGCACGTCGTGGACCTCGTCGCGTCCATTGACGGCGATGAGGTCGTCGTGGCGAACGCCACAGGGTCCGTCCGGTTCAGCCGCGTTGCTCCGTTCGGCGTCACCGAGGTCTCGGGGGCCGATCCGCTGGCGTCGGACGACCCGCTGGCGTTCACGCCGATCGCCTCGGAGCCGCGCTGTCCTCCGGCGGCGGCGAACGCGTACCCCTTCGGCCGCGCCCGGCTCGCCGGGCTCTTCGACGACCCGCGCGCGCCCGACGTCGCCGTCGTGCACAGCGCGGGCCACTACTGGCCCGAGCGCGGCGGGCACCTCGGCGAGCACGGGTCGCTCGACGCCGTGCAGTCGCGGGCGCCGCTCCTGCTGTCGGGCGCCGGCGTGACGACGCGCGGCGTGCTCCCCTCCGTGGCGCGGGTGGTGGATGTCGGGCCGACGCTGGCGTGGCTCGCCGGGTCCTCGCTGCCGGGGGCTTCCGGCGCTCCGCTGACGTCTCTGGCGGTGCCCGGCGCGCGGCACGTCGTCGGCCTGCTGTGGGACGGCGTCAACGCCAACTCGCTGCTCTCCCTCGCGTCGTCGGGTGCGTTGCCGAACGTCGCGCGGCTGCTGTCGCGCGGCTGCGCGCTGCGCGGCGGGGCCGTCGCGGAGTTCCCGAGCGTCACGCTGACCAACCACACGTCTGCTCTGACCGGCGTCGGGCCCGGGCGGCACGGCATCCTGCACAACGCGTTCTACGACCGCGCGCTCGGCGTCCAGTGCGTCCCCAACGACTCCGCCACCTGGCACCGCGCCTGCGACTGGCTGCGGCCCGGCGTGGTGACGTTGTGGGAGGCGCTGGCCGGGCGGCGTACGGCGTGCGTCAACGAGCCCGTGGACCGCGGCGCGGCGTACTCGACGTTCGGCCTCGTCCGCGAGCAGGGCGGCGCCGACGGCGCGGCAGGTCTCGGCGCCGCGCTGCCGGACGCGCGGGTGGACCCGCACGCGTCACAGTCGTGGGTGGCCGCCGACGAGTCGTACGCGTGGGGCACCTCCGTCGACGCGCTCGGCCTCGCGCAGGTCCTGTCGCTGTGGTCCGACGCCGCCACGCGGCCCGAGGTCATGTGGTGGAACACCACCCTCACCGACACCGCCCACCACCTCGGCGGGCCGCACTCCGACGTGGCGCTCGCAGGGCTGCGCGACGCCGACGCGCGGCTGGGGACGTTCCTCGACCTCGTGTCGTCGCTCGGGCTCGACGACGACGTCGTCGTGCTGCTCACCAGCGACCACGGCTCCGAGGCCGCCGACCCGTCGTGCCGCGGCGACTGGGCGCCGGCGCTGCGGGCGGCGGGGATCGAGTTCCGCGACGAGTCGTACGGCTTCCTCTACCTCGGCTGACGCGCGTACCGTCGTCCGCGTGGCTGACGCGGCGTACTGCACGTGGTGCGGCAAGCAGGCGCCCGACGGCGCGCCGCCGACGTGGACGATCCAGACCAGCGAACGCGGCCCGCAGACCCTCTGCGAGGAGTGCACGCGCGCGAACCTGCGGTCCATCGAGGCGAACCTCAGCACCGACTACTGGTAGCCGCTACGCCTTCGGCTTGCGCGTGCGCGGCGCCGCCGCGCCCTTGGCCGGCTTCGTCGCCTTCTTCGCGGGTGCGGCCTTCTTCGCGGCGGGCTTGCGCGCCGCCTTGCGCGCGGGCTTCGCGACCTCGTCGGCGAACCCCGGCAGGTAGCGCTCCGCGATCGCGCGGAAGTCGCCGCGGCTCCCGAGCTGGCAGAGCACGCCGGTCGTGCCCGTCGAGACGCGGTGCACGAGCAGGTACGTCGGCGGCAGGTTGAACTGCCTGCCGGTCTTGTACTCGTCGCTGCGCGGGTCGGCGAGGCGCGCGCCCTGCGTGCGCAGCCACTCCCTGCTGAACGCGAAGTCGTGCGTCGCGATCGACTCCAGCAGCGGGCCGAAGTAGTCCAGCACCGCCGTGGGCGGCACCTCGTGGCCCGGCCGGATGAACCCCTCCTCGCGGAACAGCGCGTCGACCTTCTCCGCGTGCCCGTCGAGCGTGTACCGCGCGATCTGCCCCAGCGCGCGGGGCAGCCCGCCGGGCAGGCGCGCGACGGCGCCGAAGTCGATGACGCCGAGCCTGCCGTCCGGGGTCAGGCGGAAGTTCCCCGGGTGCGGGTCCGCGTGCAGCAGGCCGACACGTGACGGCGACTCGTAGAGGAAGCGCGCGAGCAGCAAGCCTGCCCGGTTGCGGTCGTCCTCGGAGCCGTCCGTGATGATCGCCGAGAGCGGCGTGCCGTCGACCCACTCCGTGACCAGCACGGTGCCGCTGTGCGCGACGACGTGCGGGATGCGGTAGTCGGGGTCGTCGGCGTACGCCGCCGCGAACGCCTGCTGCGACTCCGCCTCCAGCGCGTAGTCGAGCTCCTCGGCCACCCGCGCCTTGATCTCGGCGATGAGCGGCTTGATGTCCAGGCCCGGGCTCAGCACCGAGAACAGCCGCGCCACGCGACCGAGCTGCGTGAGGTCGGAGAGCAGCGCGCGCCCGGCTCCCGGGTACTGGACCTTGACCGCGACCGGGCGCCCGTCGTGCCAGACGGCACGATGGACCTGGCCGATGCTCGCCGCGGCGGCCGGCTTGTCGTCGAACGACGCGAACGCCTTCCGCCACTCCGGGTCCAGCTCCTCCGCGAGCACCCGGTGCACCTGCGCCACCGGCAGCGGGGGAGCGGAGTCCTGGAGCTTGGTCAGCGCCGCGCGGTACGGCTTCGCCAGCTCCTCGGGCAGCGCCGCCTCGAAGACGCTCAGCGCCTGGCCGAGCTTCATCGCCCCGCCCTTGAGCTCGCCGAGGACGCGGAAGATCTGCTCCGCGGTCCGCTGCTGCAGCTCGGTCGCCACGACCTCCGCCGGCCGGCCTCCGATCCGCTTGCCGAGGCCGAGCGTCGCCCGCCCGGCGACGCCGAGCGGGAGCGTGGCGAGCTTCGCGGTGCGCGTCACCGCCCTGCGCGGGATGTCGGCCACACCGACATCATCGCCTGCCGCTCGTTCCGGGACACATCGGGACCGCCCGGCCGGTACTCGTGAGCCGGTGCCGGCCTACGGCGGGGCACGACTCCGGACGTCGTAGCAGGGGCTCATCGTCACCTCCTCGTGGTCGCGGCCGCCGGCACCGGAGCGGCCTGGCTCGTCGTGGGTCCTGGGTCGCCGCCGTGCTGCGCGGCAGGGTCTTGGGTCCGCTCGGTGGAGCGGCGCCGGGACGTGGCCGCCTCGATCTCGGCGAGGCGTTCGGCGGCGGCCTGCTTCTCCGCCGCCACCGCGGCGGCGCACGGGCAGTCGGGATGCGTGGTCCACGTACGCCGCCGCACCGTCCACGCCGGCAGCCGGAGCTCGAGGGTCGCGTTGACGCACCGGGACGCGCTCGGCGGCGAGACGTGCGCGAGCACCTGGCCGACGGTCAGCGCGGCGACGCCGGCGGCGAGCGCGACGTCGCAGGCCGGCGCGCAGCCGCGCGCGTCGGTCATGAGCTGGGCGGCGATGACCGGCCAACCGCTGTCGCGCGCGGCGCGGTGCAGGTCGAGGCAGCGCGGGCACGCCGTCTTGCCGGGGAGGACGAGCGGGCCGACGACGCCGTACGTCTCGCGGACGCCGGTGACGACGTACGGCAGCCCGGCGCCCCCGAACAGCTCCAGCAGCGCGGGCGGCGGCGCGAGCCACCAGTCGAGCGCCAGCACGGCGAAGTCGGCGTCGCGGCAGTCGATGGCGTTGGGCGGGCGGACCGAGCCGTCGACCGAGGTGCCGCCCGCGCGCTGGGCCGCCTCGACCGCCGCGATCGCGCGCGGCTGTCCGTCGTCGCGCGGGCAGAGCCCGCCGGGTACGGCGTCCGCGACGCTCGCGACGTGCTCGTCGCGGATGGTCACGTGGCCCACGCCGGCTGCCGCGAGCAGCGACGCCACCAGCGAGCCGACGCGGCCCGCGCCGACGACGAGGACGCGGGTGGCGCGCCGGCTCTCGAACAGCCGTGTCCCGCCGCCGGGTGTCGCCGCCAGGAGCGACAGCGAGCTGAGGTCGGGATCGAGACGTTCGCGCTCGATCGCGCTGACGCCGTGCGGCGCCGCGGCGGCGTCGTCGAGCGCGTGGACCGACGCGAGCAGCCCGAAGAACGCCCGCACGTCCGCCTCCGGCACGCCGCGCCGCGCCGCCGCCGCGACGATCTCGTCGGCGTCGCGAGTGCCGTCCATGAGCGCCAGCACGGCGCTGGCCCCCGCGTCGACGCCGTGCAGCACCACCGCATGCGCGGGGTCGGCACCGAGCTGGATCGTGTCGTCGCCGCGCCACAGGCGGCGCAGGGCAGGCTTCAGGACAGGTCGCATCGCACCTCGTTTCGTTGCCGAGGTCAGCGACTCTGGGCACGACGTCAAGAACTGTCGAGTAGGCCGTCCACAGGCGCGCGTTCCATCCCCAGATCGCCTGTGCACGAACGGCCTTCGTCCCCAGCGCGTCCTGTTTCTGTCACAGGGCTCCGCTGGGGTCTGTCCCTACGCCCCGAGCGAAGGGAGGCAGCCGATGGAGGAACGTCGAGCGAGAGGCCGTGGGCCCTGACGTCGGGGGGCGTTCGTCGACGACTCCCCACCCGTCCGGCTGACCGGCCCGCTCCTCGTACGCGGGGCGGCGAGGTCGGCGCCGTCGTGCTCCGTACACACGCGACGGCGGCGTTCGCGAGGAACGCCGCCGTCGGACGTGGTGGTGCGCCGCGCACGCGGCGCGGGGTCGAGCGCGTCAGGCCTTGCCGAGGATGCGGTTCATCTTCGTGCCGCAGACGGGGCAGGCGCCCTTCGCCATGCGACGGCCGTTGTCCGTCGTCGTGATCTCTCCGTCGAACTCGCGCTTCTCCTTGCACTTCACGCAGTAGCCCTCGTACTTCTCGGCCACGGTCTTCCTCCTCGGGTCGGTGCCGTGAACGCGAGCGTATCCGCCTGCGTGGGGATCGCGCGTAAGGCGCGTGTAGCGGTGAGGTGACGCTGCGTAGCAATCGCTGGTCAACGGCGGTGCGGCGGCGCCAAGATCGACGGCGCGACACGGGCCCCGCACGCAGCCCCACACGCGGAACGGGCGGCCCGGGTGTCCGGACCGCCCGTTCGCGAAGCCGGTGCGCCCGATGCGGAGGGCGTTCCGGCCGAGCACCGGCCTACGCGGCCGGCGTTCGTGCGGGGGTGCTACTTGGCGCCGCGCGCGGGCTTGGCGCCTTTGCCTGTCTTGGCGGGCTTGCCCTTCGCGGGCTTGGCACGCTCGGCCTTGTCCTTCTTGCCGCGGACCTTGGGCTCCGCGGTCTCGTCGGGCAGGGCCGCGCGGGCGGCTTCGAACGACGCGCACAGGGCGTCGGCACCGGCCTGCGTGGAGAGGTCGAACTCGCCCCACGGCGTGCTCAACGTGTCGCCGTGCGCGGCGGGCTTGACGTAGCCGCCGTGGTTCGCCGGGGCGCCCTCGACGTCGAGGAGCGGGTCCTTGCCCTTGGGCGCGCACTTCGCGACCGTCGAGACGATGCGGCCGTGCTCGCCGTCGGCGTCCTCGGTCTCCTCGGCCTCGGCGGGCTCCTCGGACGGGACCGGGGTCTCCTCGGCCGGCTCGGCGCAGTCGTCCGCGGGCTCCTCGCCGGTGCCGTCGGCCGGCTCGGCCGTCGGCTCCGCCGTGGGCTCGGCGCTGGGCTCGGTCGTGCCCTCGTCCGTCGTGCTCTCCTCGGACGTGGTCGACGGGTCGGTCTCGACCGGCAGCGGCTCGGCCGACGGCTCGGCGGTCGGCTCCGCGCTGGGCTCCTCGCCGCCGCCGTCGGTGGGCTCGACGGACGGCTCGACGGACGGCTCGGCGGACGGCTCGGCGGACGGGTCGGCGGTCGGCTCGGTCGTGGGAACCTCCGACGCGGTCGGCGTCACGCACGGGTCAGCGGCGACCTCGTCCTCGGCCCCGAACACGTCGGACAGTTCCTCGCCCGACGCGCGCAGTGCGATGGCGACGGGGTTGGCGACGTCGGCGCCGGCGGCGTTCGCGAGCGCGGGGCCCACGGCGGCGAGGACGACGGCGGCACCGAGGCCGACGGTCGTCCGGCGCAGTGTGCGGCGCCGCCACGAGATGGCCGGTACGGGAGCGGGCTGGGGAGTCATGGAGCGGTACCTCCGGGAGGCGTCGAGAGCGGCGGGCAGACTGCTCGACCCGCTGGCCTTGGCGCCGGACAGGGCCCCCGCCGCATCCGGTGCTCGGTGACCAGCACAGGTGTGCGGGCCACCCTCTGTTTCGACCCCTGGAGGTAGTCCGCTTTAGCGGGAGACGCTGCGCCGTTCGGGTGAGTTCACGGCGGCACGCGGCGCAGGGACGGTCTCGGCGAGGGGCAGCACGAGCACGAACGTCGACCCGGAGCCGAGAACGGACCGTACGAGCACGTCCCCGTCCATGGCACGGGCGAGCTGGCGGGCGATGTACAGGCCGAGGCCGGTCCCGCTGGTCGTCATGGTCAGCGGGTCCTCGACGCGGTGGAACTTGTCGAACACCGCCTCGAGCTGGTCGGCGGGGATACCGCGGCCGCGGTCTGTGACGGTGACGCGGGCGCGGCCGTCGTACGACGACACCGCGACGTCGACCTGCGTGTTGGAGGGGGAGTACTTCAGCGCGTTCGAGATGAGGTTGCCGACGACCTGGACGGTCCGCAGCGCGTCGCAGGACACGACGACGGGCGCCTCGGGCAGCATGAGGTGCATCCGCGCGGTGCCGGCCGTGTCGAAGTCGCCGGCCGCCCGCTTGGTCAGCGCCACGAGGTCCCCGACCCCCAAGGTGACGTTGTGCGACGGCTCGCGCGGCGACGAGATCCGCGACGCGAGCAGCAGGTCCTCGACGAGGCGCGCGAGGTGGTTGACGCGGTCGGTGATGATGTCGAGGCACTCGTTGCGCTTCTCGGGCGACATCTGGTCGCCGCGGCGGCGGAGCAGGTCGGCGTACCCCTTGATGGGCGTGACCGGCGTACGCAGCTCGTGCGACACGGTCGCGATGAAGTCGGCCTTGAGCCGGTCGACCTCCCGCTGCCGCGTGACGTCGTGGACGATGACGACGTCGCGGACGAGCCGCCCGTCGTCGAACAGCCCCGCGTGCGAGCAGCGCACCCAGCGCTCCTCGCCGTCGGGCCGCACGATCGCCATCTCGACGTCGCGGCGCGGCACCTCGGGCGTCAGCGAGAACGCCGCCTCCAGCGGGTCGATCCGCTGCCCGCTGGTGTCGAGCGCGTGCACGAGCTCGGAGAGCGACCCGTGCGCCTCGTCCTCGGGGACGCCGGTGACGGCCGACATGGCGGGGTTCCAGAGGAGAACGCGGCCGCCGCCGTCCACGACGAAGATCCCGTCGGACGAGTGGTCGACCACGACCTTGAGCTTGGACGTCTCCTCGACGACGCGTTCGAGGTGCTCGGCGCCCCGCAGCGCCACGGCCAACGCAGAGGCGAGCGGCGTCAGCAGCATCGCGTCGGCGAGCGACCCGCGGTCGTCGGCGGCCAGCGCCAGGACGCCGAGCCGCAGGCCCTCGGCCTCCAACGGCGCCACCAGGGCCTCCGCCCACGCGTCCGGCAGCCCGTCGCGCACGAGCGTCGCGGCCTGGGCGCGGCCAGGGCGTTCGAGCAGGGCTACGTCCGCCGTCGTGGCCTGCCGCCGTACGACGCCACCCGCGTCGACCTCGACCACCACCGGCCACGCGGTGATGCCGACGTCGAGCACGACCCGCGCGCGGTCGGCCCGGAAGGCGCGACGAGCCGACGTCAGGAACGACGCCACCATCTCGTCCGCGTCGAGCCGCCCGACGAGCGCCTGCGACAGGTCGAGGAGCCGGGCGGCGCGGTCGCGCTCGTCGACGCGCTGGGACGCGGACCGGTAGGCGTAGGTGAGAGCCGCGGCGGGGAGCGCGGTCATCGGCAGCAGGGTGGGGGAGGACTGCGCGACGGAGACGACGACGGTGCCGAGGGCGACGTTGCCGAGCGCCATGACCGCCGAGAGCCGCCACCCGTCGAGGACGACCTCGCGGAACGACGCCGGCGACACGACCGACAGCACGCGCGCGAGACAGCCGAGGTTGACGGCGGCGAAGCCGACCGTGCCGAGCACGAGGCCGAGCACGGACCGCGCCGCGAACGGCGCCGACGCCCCCGCCACCAGCCGGAACGTCACCACCATCACGACGGTCGCGAGGGCGTACGTCCCGAGGTTGAACGCCGCCTTCACGACCGGCCGCCGCCGCGCCGCCGAGGCGAGCGCGAGGCCGAGCACGGGGACGACGACGCCCATCGCGGGGGAGAGCAGCAGCACGTCGAGGACGACCGCCGCCTCGAACAGCGTCAGCTCCTCGGTCGACTCGCCATGGCGGAGCCGTACGGCGGTCAGCTCGGCCGCCGCGGTCAGCGCGACGAGCCCGAGGGCGAGCGAGAGCTTGTCGCCGCCGGCCGCCGCGCTGCTCTCGCCGAGCAGCGTCGCGACGAGCAGCGCGCCGAGCAGGCCGAGCGCGCAGACGGAGATGACGAGCGCGATGAGGCCGGCGGGCTGGCCGGCCGAGACACCCCACGAGAGCACCCACGAACGCAGCGCGGAAACCACCGGAGCCGGACGCGTCGCGTCCGGCCCTGGGGAGTGCGGCAGCCGTTCCACGGCCGGCGCCGACGTCATGTCGTACGCCTCACGTCACGAGCCCCACTCGACGGCGGCCCAGCTGCGCGCCGACCACGACGCGCCCGACCAGGACGCACCGCTCCACGACGCACCGCTCCACGACGCACCGGTCCAGGCCCGTGCCGTCCAGGCCCGCGCCGACCACGACGCGCCGAGCCACGTGGCACCGCTCCACGCCCGCGCCGACCAGGCCCGCGCCGACCAGGCCCGCGCGGCCCAGCCGTCCTCGGCCCACGCGCGACCCGCCCACTCGTCCTCGGCCCACGCGCGGCCGGCCCAGTCCTCGTCGGCCCACGCGCGCCCGGCCCAGGCCCGGCCCGCGAACTCCTCGTCGGCCCACGCCCGGCCGGCCCACGCGCGCCCTGCCCAGGCTCGGGCAGCGAACTCCTCGCCGGCCCAGGCACGGGCAGCCCACGCCCGGGCGGCCCATGCCCGAGCCGCCCAGGCGCGCGCCGCCCACTCCTCGTCGGCCCACGCGCGCGCCGCCCAGGCCCGCGCCAGCCACGTGTCGGACGACCAGGCGTTGCCCGCCCAGGCCCGCGCGGCCCAGGCCCGGGCGTTCCACTCCTCGGTGCTCCACGAGTTCGCGCGCTCCCAGACCGCCGCGGCCCAGGCCCGAGCGGCCCACGCCCGCGCGGCCGGCGACATCGCGGCCCACGCGCGGGCGGCGGCGTCGTAGTCGCCCTCGATCCACGCGGCCGCGAACTCCGCGAACGCCCGCTCGTCCCCGCCCGCGGCCGGACCGCGGCCGCCGCGCTTGACCTTGCCGTCGTACGCCGCCGCGAGGTCCAGCCCGCCCGCGCCGGCCTCGTCCTCGGAGGAGAGACCGGAGGCGGCGTACGCCGTCGTCGTCAGCAGCGACTTCACGGCGTCCGGCGCCAGCGAGGGGCGCGCGGACAGCAGCGCCGCGACCGCGCCCGACGCGACCGCGGTCGCCATGGAGGTGCCGGAGCCGCGGAAGTACGCGTCCTCGACCCGCGCCGACGGGTTGTCCGCGTCGACCGTGCTGCCGGGAGCGCGCAGCGAGACGACGTGCGCGCCGGGGGCGGCGAGGTCGGGCTTGGCGACGCGCTGCGGCGCGGGGCCGCGCGAGGACCAGACGGGGACGGTGTCGTCCTCGCGCGACGCGGTGCCGTTCTCGTCGACGGCGGAGACGGTGAGCAGTGTCGGGTCGACGCCGGGGGAGGCGATGGTGCGCGCGTCGGGGCCGTCGTTGCCCGCGGGGACGACGACGGTGACGCCGCGGCGCCACAGCGCGTCCAGCGCGCGGGTCAGCGGGTCGAGCTGGTACGGCAGCGGGCTGCCGGAGGAGAGCGAGAGGTTGAGGACGTCCACGTCCGGGCGCGCCGCGACGGCTTCCAGGCCGCGCATGACAAGCGAGAGCGACGTCTCGCCGGCGGCGTCGGCGACCTTGACGTCGACGAGCGTCGCGCCGGGGGCGACGCCGGTGTAGCGGCCGCCGGAGGAGGCGCCGTTGCCGGCGATGAGGCCGGCCATGAACGTCCCGTGGCCGTACGGGTCCCCGCCGCCCTCGCCCGTCACGTCCACGTGCTCGGACACGACACCGGCGAGGTCGGGGACGTCCGCGATGCCGGTGTCCACGACGGCGACCGTGACGCCCGCGCCTTCGGTGCCGGTGGCCGCGAGGCCGAGCGTCGAACGCACCGTGCTCGCGTTGCCGGCCGACGCCGCGAGGCCCGCGACGGAGATGGGGCGGTCGGCGGCGACGACGTAGCCGGAGGGCAGCGTCGCGCCAGGCCGGAGCCTGGCGACGACGCCGCCCGCCAGCGGGAGCGACGCCACGACGCTGCCACCCGCGAAGGTGACGGCGGCGGCGGCGTCGGCCGAGCCCGCCGGGGAGGTGACGACGACCGTGGCCGGAGCCGCGAGCGGGCCCGGCGCGGCCGCGCCCAGCCCCGCGCAGGCCAGGGCCAGCGCGAGGGAGAGGGTGCGGCGCGACATCTCGGCTCCATCCAGATCGTTTCCGTCCCTCTGAAGTTCGGCTTCCCACGGGGCCGCGCGGGTCACCCTTACGAGTGACCTCCCTGGCCGTGGATGTTTCACAGGAGCAAGCACCGGGTAGAGCGCCGCGAGCGAGAAGTGCGTACAATTGCAAGCACATCACCCGCACCCCGACTGGAGGTGAACGCTCCCTCACGCACCGCGCCGAAGCGCCCGCACGCCGTCGCCGCTCCACCGAGCCGGACAGGCAGTGCCACTGCGGCGCACGGGTACCCACTTCGGGTCGCATCCAGCCCGTCACCCACCTCGTAGGCGCGAGGGACCTTCCCATGACCCCAACCCAGCGCCGGTCGTCCTCGACCGGGCGCCGTGACCGCACGCCGCGGCGCGGACGCCACCGCCTCGAACGCTCGTACCGCCGCCCCGCCCGCTACGCCGCGGCCGGCCTCCTCGCCCTCACCGGCGCCGTCAGCGCCCCCCTCGTCCAGCACGACTCCCGCGCCGCCGTCGAGCAGACCGCGCCGCGGACGACGACCGTCCGGCCGCTCGCCGCGCGCCCCTCGGCCAGGGTCGTCACCCCCCGGCGCGCCACGCGCGGCGCCGCCGTCCGCAAGGCAGTCACGCGCCAGGCCCGTCCCGCGCCGCTCGTGCTGCGCGGCCGCGCGACCTGGTACGGCCCCGGCTTCGACGGCCGGCGTACGGCCTCCGGCGAGGTGTTCCGCTCCCGGCTCGCGCTGACGGCGGCGCATCGGACGCTGCCGTTCGGGACCCGCCTGCGGGTCTGCTACTCGGGCCGCTGCGTCGTCGTGCGCGTCAACGACCGGGGGCCGTTCGGCAACGCGATCCTCGACCTCTCCTGGCTCGCCGCCTCGCGCATCGGCCTGGTGCACGCGGGGATCGGGCACGTGACGGCGACCGTCGTACGCTCCGCCGCATGACCCTGCGCATCGAACGCCGCGACGCCGTCGCGGTCCTCACGCTCGACCTGCCCGAGCGCCGCAACGCCATGACCGCCGAGCTCACCGCGGCGTGGACTTCGGCGGTGGAGGCGCTGCGCGCCGACCCGTCCGTCCGCGCCGTCGTCGTGACGGGCGCGGGGAGCGCGTTCTGCGCCGGCGGGGACCTGTCGTGGATCGGCGAGTCGCCCGACATGAGCGTCATGGCGCTGCGCGAGCGAATGCTGCCGTTCTACCGGGCGTGGCTGTCGGTGCGGATGCTCGACGTGCCCGTCCTCGCCGCCGTCAACGGCCCCGCCGTCGGCGCCGGCCTCTGCCTCGCGCTGGCCTGCGACGTGCGGTACGCCGCGCCGGGGGCGACGTTCTCGGCGCCGTTCGCGCGGCTCGGGATGCACCCCGGCATGGCCGCCACCTACCTCCTCCCCGAGGTCGTCGGCGTCGCCCGCGCCCGCGAGCTGCTGCTGACAGGGCGTCGCGTCGGGGCCGACGAGGCGTACGCCATCGGGCTCGTCAGCGGCGTCGCCGACGACGTTCTCGCGCACACGCTCGAGGTCGCCGAGGGCATCGCGGCCAGCGCGCCGATCGCGGTCCGGCTGACGAAGGCGGCGCTCGCGTACGCCGGGCATCACAGCCTCGACGCGGCGCTGGACTGGGAGGGGCTCGCGCAGCCGGTGACGATGGCGAGCGCGGACCTGCGGGAGGGGCTCGCGGCCCAGGCCGAGCGCCGTACGCCCCGTTTCACCGGCGCCTGAACGACCGGGAGAACGGCGGAGCCCCCGAGCGCCTCGGCACCACCTGCCTTCCCCTTGCGGGTGGTGCCTCGGCCCCCGGGGGCTTCGTCGTGACCGACCGTACGAGGCGCGTCGGACCGGCGTCAACGCGCGCGTCCCCAACCCTGTGGACAGTCCTGGGGACGGGGTGTGGACCCGGTGGCGCGTCGCTGTGGACGACGTGTCGAGAGCTCTGTGGACAACAAGACGATCATCCCCAGGCATGGCCGCTGACCTGCGGAAACGATGTCCCGAGCCTGTGGAGGAAAAAAAGTCTCGCGACACGCCGACCGGACTCCGCGACACGCCGGGGACGACGCGGACGGCTACCGTGAACGCCGTGACGGAGGCGGTCGAGGTACGGCGCAGCGCGCGCCGGCGGCGCACCGTGTCCGCGTACCGCGACGGCGAGCGCACCGTCGTCCTCATCCCCGCTCGGATGTCCAAGGCGGAGGAGGCGCGCTGGGTCGAGACGATGGTCGCGCGGCTCGCCGCGAAGGACGCCAAGCGCCCCGCCGGTGACGACGAGCTGCGCCGCCGCGCCCTCGCCCTGTCCAAGCGGTACCTCGACGGCCGCGCCCGCCCGCTGTCGGTCCGCTGGGTCACCAACCAGAAGGGCCGCTGGGGCTCCTGCACCCCCGCCGACCGCACGATCCGCCTCTCCCACAGGATGCGCGGCTTCCCCGACTGGGTCGTCGACTACGTCCTCGTGCACGAGCTCGCCCACCTGCTCGTGCCCGACCACTCGGCGGCGTTCTGGGCGCTGGTCGCCCACTACCCCATGGCCGAACGCGCCCGCGGCTACCTCCTCGGCGTCGCCGCCGAGCACCCCGGGCTGGGCGAGCCCGACGACGACCTCGACGGGCCCGCGCCGGAGCCGGTCCAGCTCCAGCTCGGCTGATGCCGTACGTCCTCGCCGCCGCCGCCCTCGCCCCCGAGGCCGCGCCGCCGCCGGGGGTCGACCCGGAGGCGTACGCGCGCGCGCTCTGGCAGGACACGTACGACGCCCTCGACGACCTCACCGGCGTCACGGCGTACGTCGCCGCGCCCGCCGACCCGGACCTCGGCACCTGGCTGCCGGCCGCCGACGCGACGGCCGCGCTGAAAGCCCTCCACGACGACCAGGGCGCCACGATCGGCGCCGTCGTCGCGGGGGACGCGCCGGACCTGCCGGGGCTGCTGGTGGGGAAGCTGTTCGGGGCCTGCGAGGACACCCTCGCCGGCGTGCTGCCCGCGAGCGACGGCCGTCTCGTCGGCCTCGCGACCAGGCTGCCGCTCCCCGACTGGCTGGACGGCGTCACGCTCGACAAGAGCCTCGACTGGCTGCATGAGCGCGCGCCGGTCAAAGCAGTGCAGGTCGGCCCTGGCTGGCACCGACTCCGCGAGCCCACCGACGTCGCGCGGCTCGATCCGCGACTCGACGGCTGGTACGCCACCCGCGCGCTGCTGTCCGGCTACTGACGGCTTCGGCCGCGGTGCTCCACGCACCGAGACGCCCGGCCAGACGACGTGGCCGGGCGCCTCGTGGTTGTTCCGTGTTAGGGGCGCTGGCCGCCCGCTCGCCTCGCCGCCTCCTGAGCTGCGAGTGCTGCCTGGCGCTCGCGCTCGGCCTGGGCCCTGCGCGCCGCGTCCTCGGCGGCCGCCTGCGCAGCGTCACGGATCTGCTGCTGAACCTGTTCCGCCTGCCGGACCTGCGAGTAGTTCGGCTGCTGCGGCGGCTGTCCCTGAGCTCCCATACCGATCACCCTCCGTGACGTCGGTCCCCGCAGTGAGCAGTACGTCCGACCGGACGCCCTGTGACAGGAACCCGGATTCGCAGGGTGGGCCTCACCCCCCACGCGCGGCGCGTAGCCGACGAACGTGATCTTGGTGACGTTTCCGATCGCCGAGCGACACGGACGTCGCCAAGATCACGAAACGAGCCAGGCCGGGCGACGGGCTACTCCTGATCGTCCGGCCGCACGAAGCCCACCGGGTCGGCCAGGTCCTCCGCCGACGGCAGCCGCTCCGGGTGCGCCCAGACGGCGTCGCGGGCCTCGTACCCCTGCTGCTCGCGCATCCAGCGCCACAACGTCGCCGCCTCGCGCAGCCGCCGCGGCCGCAGCTCGAGACCGACGAGCGTCGCGAACGTCTGCTCGGCAGGCCCGCCCGTCGCCCGTCGCCGCCGCATCGTCTCGCCCAGCGCCGCCGCTCCCGGAAGGTGCGCGCCCGCCGCCTGCCCGACGACGTCGTCGACCCAGCCCTCGACGAGCGCCAGCGCGACCTCGAGCCGGGCGAGCGCCGCCGCCTGCGCGGGCGACTGCTCGACGGCGAACAGCCCGCCGCCCAGCGCCTCCTGCATGCTCTCGGGGTTCGTGGGGTCGATGGAGCCCATCGCGGAGTCGAGCGCGGAGGTGTCGATCGAGATGCCGGCGGCGTACGCCTCCACGGCCGAGACGATGTGGCCGCGCAGCCACGGCACGTGCGCGTACAGCCGCAGGTGGGCGGCCTCACGCAGCGCGACGTACAACCGCACCTCACCGGCGGGGACCTCCAGGCCCTCGCCGAACGCGGCCACGTTCGCCGGCAGCAGCGCCCCCGTCGAGCCGGCCAGCGGGATCCCGATGTCGGAGGACGAGAGCACCTCGGCGGCGAGCTGGCCGAGTGCCTGCCCCACCTGGCCGCCGAAGAGCAGCCCCCCGAACTGCCCCATCATCCCGGCGAGCGGCCCCGCCTGGGCGCGGACCTCCTCGGGCAGCGCGTCGCCCATCGCGGCGACGACCTTGGCGGCCACGGGGTCGACGAGCCGCGCCCACGCGGTGAGCGTCTGCTCGACCCAGGCGACGCGGTTCCAGGCGACGGCGTTGAACGTCCCCGTCGGGAACGTCGTCAGCGGCTCCAGCCAGAGGTCGGCGAGGCGGAGCGCGTCGCGCACCTCGTCCGTCTCAGCCGTCGTGACGGTACGGTCTCCCGACGACGCGGTGGCCACGGCGACCTGGCGGGCGAGGTCCCAGTTGACGGGGCCGCCCGACCAGGACATCAGCTTCTGCAGCTCCGCAAAAAACGGGATCTTCCCGGCGATGTCCTCGGGGCCTCCCGCGGGGGAGAATCCGAACGGCAGATCGGTCATGTCCATCACGGTAACCGCGCGGGGGCGAGGGTGACGCAGCGGGGCGCTCGGCCCACAGCGAACGCTCCCTCCGTCGTCGCCGTCACCGGGGCGGCGGGCAGTCTCGGCGCGGGCGTCGTACGCCGCCTCCTCGCCACGCCGGGGGTCAAGCGGGTCGTCGCGATCGACGTCGACCGGGGCCACGACGCCGCGCACGTCGTCTGGCGGGTGGCCGACGTCCGCGACCCGCTGCTCGCCCGCGCGCTGCGCGGCGTGGACGCGCTCGTCCACCTGGCGGGCCTGCACCACCCAGACGTCACCCCCGCCGAACGCCGCGCCGCCAACGTCCGCGGCACCGCCAACGTCCTCGAGGCGGCCAGCGCCGCGGGCGTACGCCACGTCACGCTCGTCACGTCCGCGATGGTCTACGGCGCCCTGCCCGACAACCCCGTCCCGCTCGACGAGGACGCCCCGCTGCGCGCGCTGCGCGACGACTCGCTCGTCGGCGACTTCGTCGAGGTCGAGCGGCAGGCCGAGTCGCACCGGCACACCGACCCCGGGGTCAGCGTCGCCGTGCTGCGCCCCGCGACGCTCTGCGGCCCCGGCGCAGACAGCGTCCTGACGCGGCACTTCGAGTCGCCCCGGCTGCTCGTCGTGCGGGGGAGCAGCCCGCTGTGGCAGTTCTGCCACATCAGCGACCTCGAGGCCGCCTGCGTCGTCGCGGCCGTCAACGGGCTCGACGGTCCCTACGACGTCGCGCCCGACGGCTGGCTCACCCAGGCCGACGTCGAGGCCGTGGCCGGCAAGCGGCGGCTGGAGCTGCCGTCGACGGTGGCGTTCGCGACCGCCGAACGCCTCCACCGCGCGGGCGTCACGCGCGCCCCGGCGAGCGAGATCGCGTACCTCGTGCACCCCTGGGTCGTCGCCGCCGAGCGCCTCCGCAAGACGGGCTGGACCCCCGAGTACGACAACGCCGCCGCTCTGCGCGCGCAGCTCGCGCTCGGTGGCGACCACCTCGCCGTGGGCGCCCGGCGGGTCGGCCGCGACGCCACCCGCGCGGCCGCCGGAGCCGCCGGCGCGACGGCCGCGCTGCTCGGTGCCGCGGCGGTCGTACGGGCCCGCCGCAAGCGTCGTTAGGCGCCCTGAAACCGCTGCGCCGCAGCGATTTGACGAGGGTCATATGGTGGGTACGTGCTGTTCCTGCTCCCCATCCCGGTCACCCTCGTCCTGGGGCTGATCTGGGCCGCGTGGGTGAGCCGGCCGCCCCGCCCCGCCGACCCGACGACGACCGTCGAGGAGTGGACGCGGGCCGTCCGCGTGCTCGCCACGCCGCCCGCCGCGCCGCGCCCCCAGCGCGCCGAGCGCGAGCTCGTCCGCTCCGCCTGAGCCATCCCCGGACACGCCGAAGGGACGCCGTGACGGCGTCCCTTCAGGGTCGTGCGGTACGAGGCGTCAGCCGTTGTCGATGTCGAGCAGGCGGCCCAGGCAGATGCCCATGTTCTGCTGGCCGGGCTTGCGCTGGTTCTCCCCGCCGATGCACAGGATGCTGTCGTCCTCGTGAGCGGACGCGGAGGTCGCGACGACCCCGCCACCCGCGAGCGCGGCGAGCAGGACGGCGGCGAGCAGACGGCGGGTCATCGCAGGACTCCTTCAGAAGTGCTGGGCTTCGAAACAGAGGGGGTGAGGTCGGTGGACTCGCCGCGCTGGGTGCACTTGGCGAGGTCGCTGCTGGGCAGTGCGACGTCGTCGCAGTTGAGGTACTCGCTGGCGACCTTGAGGTTGCCGATGCCGACCGGGTTGTTCGGGAGGTCGGGGCCGATCTGGATCTCGCCGCCGCTGAACGGGTCGAGGTCGTCACCGAGCTCGACGCACGCGTCGGTGCTCGTGGGGATGCACTTCTTGATCGACCTGCCCCCGCCGTCGTCCTTCCCCGGTGGCGCCGGTGGGGCGGTCGAGGTGGGCGTGACGGCGTACGACCGCACGGCCGTGCGGATCGTGGCCCGGTCGACCGCGGGGACGGGCTCGCGGACGGACGTGACGTACGTCGCGCCGCCCCTGCCCGCGTCGATCCGCACGTCCGGCGTGGGGCGGGTGCCGATGGCGTTCGGGCCGATGCCGGTCGCGACGACCAGGGCGCTCACGCTCAGCGCCGCGGCGGCGGTGATGGACGACTTGGCGGCCGCCTTGGCGGCACCGCGCATGCGGCCCGCGGCCTTGAGCGCGAGCAGCCACGGCGCGAACGGCACCAGGCCGTTCAGCGGCAGCGAGCCCGTCCGGTCCTTGAACTCCTTGCGCAGCGCCTTGCGGCCCCGGTGGAGCAGCGAACGGACGGCCGGCTCGGTGATCCCGAAGCGCTCGGCGATCTCCTCGTAGTGCAGCCCCTCGACCTCGCGGGCCCAGAGGATCGCGGCCTGGCGCGTGGGGATGGCCTCCAGCGACTCCAGCGCGGCGCGCGCCTCGTGCCGCGCCACGACGATGTCCGCGGTGTCGCGGCCCATCCGGGCGGTCTCGGGCACCTCGGCCACCGCCACCGAACGGCCGCGGACGCGTACCCGGTCGATGACCAGGCGCTGCGCCACGACCGTCGACCAGGCCATGAGCTCGTCCTCGGTCGCGAACGACGCCCGGTGCTGGTACGCGCGCAGCAGCGTCTCCTGCGTGATCTCCTCCGCCTCGCACAGGTCGCCGATGCGGCGCATCACCAGGCGGCGGAGCCTGCCCTCGTACGCGCGCACGAAGCCGTCGAAGTCGACGTCGGACTCCGCCGGGGCGGGGGCGACGTAGAGCAGCGGACGCGCGGGGAGGGGCGCGACGTCAGGGAGCTCTGGCTGGGTCGTCAAGGGGACCTCGTTCCGGGGGCGCTCTGGGAAACCCTGTCTACTTAACGGAGAAGTAGCGCGAGGGTTTCGCTCTTCCTGCGTTGAGCAGTGTGACATGCCCGTTCCGGGTTGGTTAGACCTCATCCGGAACGTTTTGTGCCGGGTGGCGGCTGGGCCTCCCGGTGCGGTCCGGGCAGGGCCGCGACGCGTCCGGCTGGGCGGACCGCGTCGCGGCCCTCCTCGTTTCCCGGCCTGGAGCGCGCCGCCGTCCCATCCCGTCACTCTGCGTCACGGGCCCTTCGGCCCGATCCGGACTCAAGCGGGACCCCGTACGTGCCGACGCTTCGTGCGTATCGTCATCATCAGCACTGAGGGGACCCGCCGTGGAGCACGTCGTCTTCTTCACCGGCGCCGACGGCGCCGCCCAGTACCGGCGCACGCCGTCGCTCGAGGAGGCTGTTCGCTTCGTCGAGCACCTGCGCAACGTCGAGGGCGTCGAGGACTCCCGCGTGTACGCGATGACGGAGGTCCCGCTCGCGTTCAAGACCATCTACCGGGTCGAGATCCCCGGCCAGGCCGACGCGATGCCGGCCCCGCTGCCCCCGATGCCGCCGATGCCCGAGCTGGGCGTGCCCGAGGCGGTCGCCGAGGAGGCGCCCGCGGAGGCCCCCGCCGAGGCGCCCGAGCCGGTCATGGCCGCCGTGCCCGGCGAGCCGTACGCCGTCAGCGCCCCCGAGGAGCCGCCGTCCAACGGCAAGGCCGCCCGCGGCATGGGCTTCTTCTCGCGCTAGGGCGTGACTCGCGACCCCGCCCGCGTCGTTCTTTGAAGATCATTACGCGTGAGACCGGCGCCTGCGCTGCAAGGAACTGGCCCGGGCCACGCCGTCAACCCAGCGCGGACACCACGCGGTAGATTCCCGCGCCGACCAGCGCAGCGGTCACCAGCGTCAACGTCAGCAGCGTCAGCAGCGCGCCCACGCGGCGTAATGCGGAACGCTCGTCGGTCTCCGTGTGCGTCAGCGACGCCAGCACCGAGTCCCGCTGCTGCGCCCGCTCGCTGACCCTGATGACCTCGGTGACGTGCTCGCGTACGGGCTCCGGCTCGGGCACCACGGCAGGCACTGGAACCGGCGCCGGCTCGGGGACGACGACCGGCGGGAGGTCCGGCACCGCCACCGCGGCCTCGACCGGCTCCGCCGCGGGCAGCCGCCCGACGCCCAGCACGGGCGCCACGACGAGCGGCGGCGCGGCGTCCGCGAACTCCGGCCGCTCCTCCGCCGCGGGCCGGCTCGCCGCCGCGATGTCGGACAGCACGAGCACGGCGGGGCCCGCGATGGCCGCCAGCGACACGACGGCAGCGAGTGCGTCCACCGTCGAGCTCCCTTCCGGACCAGCCTCCGAAGGCGAGCGTAACCGCCGCCGGTTACTGTTTGCCGCATGTCCAGTCGTGGCGCGACGCTCGGCGTCTCGCTGGCGCTCGCCGTCGGCCTCGGCGTCGGCGGGTCCCAGATCAAGGTGCCGTACGTCGGCCTCGGCCCCGGGCCGATCTTCAACACGCTCGGCGCGAGCGGCGGCAGCCAGCTCATCCAGGTCCCCCCGGAGCGCGACCACCCCGCCAAGGGCGAGCTGAACCTCACCACCGTCAACGTCTACACCGACCTCACGCTGGCCGACGCCGTGTGGAAGTGGTTCGACTCGTCGTTCGCGGTCGTGCCACACGACGTCATCTACCCGCCGGGCACCAGCGTCGAGGACGCCGACAAGCAGACGCGCGTCGAGATGACCAAGTCGCAGGAGGATGCCGTCACCGCGGCTCTCTGCGAGCTCGGCACGCCCGTCGTCGCGCGGGTCGAGCTGGAGGGCGTCGGCGACGAGTCGCCCGCCGAGAAGGCGGGGCTGCGCGCCAACGACGTCGTCACCGCCATCGACGGCCAGACCGTCGACTCGGTGTGCACGCTGCGCCGCCTCATGCTGAAGCACAAGCCCGGCGACCTCGTCCGCATCGGCTACCGCCGCGGCCAGAACGGCCCCGACCGGACCGCCGAGGTGCAGACGCGCGCGGGTGACGTGGGTCCGGACGGCGCGCCGTTGATGGGCGTGGGGCTCGTGGAGCGCGACCAGAAGCCGCCGTTCGAGGTCAAGATCGCGCTGAACGACGTCGGCGGGCCGAGCGCCGGCCTCATGTTCGCGCTGGGCATCTACGACCGCCTCACGCCCGGCGACCTCACCGGTGGCTTCGTCATCGCCGGCACCGGCTCCATCAACGAGGACGGCACCGTCGGCGCGATCGGCGGCATCCAGCAGAAGCTCGTGGCCGCCAAGGAGTACGGCGCCAAGTACTTCCTCACGCCCGCCGGCAACCACGACGAGGCCAGGCGCGCCACGCCCGACGGGCTGACGCTGGTCCCCGTGGCGACGTTCACCGAGGCGCTCGACGCCGTCCGCAAGATCGCCGACGGCAGCCTGCGCTAGAACGCCCCCCGAAGGCACCCCCGACCGTACGATCGACCGATGGACGCCGCGGTGCCGTTCGCGCTCGTCGCGGCGGTGCAACTCCTCGCCCTCGCGGCGGCGCTCGGCCTGGCCGCGGCGGGCGGCGCGGCCGCGTTCCGCGAACGCTCGCGCGTCCTCCTCGTCACCGGCGGCGTCCTCCTCGCCGCGGCGCACGGCTTCACCGGCGCGCTGCTCGGCAGCACCGACGGCACGCAGTACGCCCTCCTCCGCGCGGCCGGCTACGCCTGCGTCGCCCTCGGCTCGGGCGGCCTCGCCCTGGCGGTCACCGCCGCACCCGGCGTCGTCCTCCCGCTCGGCGCCGCGCCCGCGCCGGCCGCCGTCGCCGCGGTCATGGCGGCGTTCGCCGGGGTCATGGCGGCGCGCACCAACCGGCCAGGCCGCCTGCTGCTCGTGGGGTCGTTCGCGGTCGCGGCGGCCACCGAGCTGCTCGTGCCCGCCGCGCGGACCTCGCCGACCGCCGCCGTCGCGCTGCTCGTGCTGCGCGGCCTGTCGTCGCTGGCGCTGCTCGCGTACGTCGTCCGCCTCGTCGAGTCGAGCCTGCTCGCGAAGGTCGTCACGGCGATCCTCGCCGCCGTCCTCGGCCTCGCGCTCGGCACCGCCCTGGTCGTCGGCTCCGTCGCGACCGGCTCGCTCGACAAGGACAGCGCCGACCGGCTCGCCGACGTCGCGCGGGGCCAGATCGACATCCTGCTCAACGAGAAGCAGACGTCGCTCTCGCTCGCCGAGGTGTTCGCCAACTGCGCCCGCGACCGCACCGCGAGCTGCCAGGAGCTCATCACCGCCAACAGCTCCCGCGCCACCGTCATCGGCATCGTCTGCGGCAACGCGCAGTGCCGCGACCAGTACCCCGGCGGCGCCGCGTTCCCCGAGCTGCGCGACCGCGTCGCCGTGACGTCGCTGCGCACGAACGCCGCCGTCAAGGAGGTCGTCGGCTCTACCGCCAACCGGCGCGTCGCGACGCTCACGGTCGTCCTCGGCCGTACGCCCTCGATCGTCGCGGCCGGCGTCGCGCCGATCTACCTCGTCGAGCCCACCTCGCCCGTGCGGCCGTTCGGCGCGGCGGTGTACGCCACGCGCATCGACGCGGCGTACGTCGCCGACATCGCCCGCGCCACCGGCTTCGGCGCGACGCTGTACGTCGCCGGTGACCGCGTCTCCACCAGCATCGACGACGTCGACCGCGCGAAGGTCCTCGACGCCGAGCTGCGCAGGCTGCGCGTCACCGAGGTCCTCGCCGACGAGAGCCGGCCCGGTATCTCCGTCACCGCCGAGGGCTCGCGTCCCGGCGTGCGGTACGAGGCCATCCGCAACGAGGCCGGCGAGCTCCTCGGCGTCCTCGCGCTGTCCGCCGAGTCCGACGTCATCCTCGCCACGCAGCGGCGCGTGCTGTCGTCGCTGTTCCTCGGCACTGTCGTCATCGCGCTGCTCGTCGGCGTCCTCGCCGTCGCGCTCGGCCGCCGCATCGTCCGCCCCGTCACCGAGCTGACCGTCGCCGCGTCGCGCGTACGCCGCGGCGACCTCGACGTCCGTACCGACGTCAAGTCCGCCGACGAGCTCGGCGTGCTGGCGCGGACGTTCGACGCGATGACCGCGTCCCTGGTGACCTCGAACGAGTCGCTGCGCCGCGCCGCCGAGGACGAGGCGGCGCTGCGCGGGCGGCTGGAGACCGTGCTCGACTCGATCGGCGACGGTCTCGTCACGACCGACGCGCGCGACCACGTCGTCGGCGTCAACCGCGCCTGCCTCGAGCTGCTCGGCGCGGCCGAGCCGGACGTGCTCGGGCGTCCCGTCGCCGAAGTCCTGGCGGGGACGACGATGCAGGGGGAACCGTTGCTGACCACCCTGGGCGCCAAGGCCGTCGGCGGCGTGGGCCGGCTGGACCGCGCCGACGGCGGCACCTGCGCGGTGGCGCTCGCGGCGACGCCGTTGCGCGGCGCGGCGGGGCACGTCGTCGTCGTCCGCGACATGACGCGGGAGCAGGAGGTGGAGCGGATGAAGACGGAGTTCCTCTCGAACGTCTCCCACGAGCTCCGCACGCCGCTCACGCCCATCCGCGGCTACGCCGAGATCCTGCACCGCCGCCCCGACCTGCCCGCCGACAAGACCTCGCAGTACGCGAGCAGCATCCTCGAGTCGTCGGTTCGCATGTCCCGTGTCGTGGACCTGCTCGTCGACGTCGCCTCCCTCGAGGCGGGCCGTGTGGAGCCGCACGTCGCGCCGGTCTCCGTCGGTGAGTTCATCGACGAGCGCATCGCCGCGTGGCGCAAGCGCGAGCCGTCCCGCGAGTTCCGCCGCCGCGTCTCCGCGCGGCTGCCCGACGTGCTCATCGACGCGCAGTGGGTCGCGAAGGCGTACGACGAGCTCGTCGACAACGCCGTCAAGTACTCGTCCAGCGCCGTCACCCTCGCCGCGACGTTGAGCGAGGACGGGCGCGTCCGTCTCACCGTCAGGGACACAGGCGAGGGCATCCCCGACGACCGGCGGGCGGCGCTGTTCACGCCGTTCGAGCAGGTCGACGGCTCCGCCACCCGCAGCGTCGGCGGCCTCGGGCTCGGGCTGTCGTTCGTCCGCCGCGTCGCCGACGACTTCGGCCTCGACGTCGTCGTCGAGTCGACGCTGGGCAAGGGGTCGGCGTTCTCGCTCGAGGTCCCCGCCGTCGCGCGCGCCGTGCCCGCGCAGCGCGCCAAGCCGCGGTCCACCCGCTCGCCGAAGGGGCGTACCCGATGACGACCACCGCGCACGAACGCCGCGCCGAGGCCGCGGCGCGGGTCCGCGGCCTGTACCCGCCGCTGCCCGAGATCTTCGCGGCGCTGCGCGCCACGCTGGGGGAGCAGCCGCCGCAGGTCCCCGAGCCCGAGCCTCAGCCTGAGCCTCAGCCCGAACCCGAGGTCGTACCCGAACCTGAGGCTGAGCCTGAGCCCGAGCCCGAGCCCGAGCCCGAGCCCGAGCCCGGCCCGGAGCCCGAGCCGCCCGCCGGCTTCGAGGCCGAGCCCGAACCGCCACGGCAGTCCGGCGACCCGCTCGGCGCGGCGCTCGCAGAGGCCGCGCGGTACGCCGCCGGCGACACCGACGACGTCGCCGTCGCCCTCGCCATGGCGATCGAGAAGCCCGTCATCGCCGCGGTCGACGCCGGCACGCGGTCCGCGCGCCTCGCGGGCGTCCCCGGTGACCACGACGTCTCCGCCAACACGGCGATCGACGCCGTCGTCGGCCTCCTCACGCCGTACGCCGCCGAGGTCGCCGCCCACGAGGGCGACGACCCGCCCGCGCCGTCCCCCGAGCTGCTCGCGCGACTGCGCGGGATAGCACGGTCGGCGGGCGTCGTCGCGGCCGTCCAGGACACCGGCTGGTCTGCCGTGCAGAAGTTCGGGCTGCCGTACTGCGCCCGGCCCGGGTGCTACGGCCGCAACGGCTCGCTGCTCACGCCCGAGCGCATCGCGGCCGAGGGGTACCCGCCGTACGGCGACGGCTGCAACTGCACCGCCGAGGCCGCCAACCTGCCTTAGGGCGCGGCTCACGACCCGTCGATCTGCTGCGCGTCGCCCGTCCCGGGCGCCGCTCGCGACGATCACGGGTCGCAAGCCGCGCCCTGGGGCCTCCCGGGGATACGGTCGGCGCGTGGCCACCTCAGACGCGCGGCGTCGCCCGAGCTTCCCGCTGATCACGCTTGCCGTCCTGGCGGTCCTCGCCGGGGCGCTGATGCTGTTCGCCGCGGTGTGGACCGACCGGCTGTGGTACGGCGAGGTCGGCTTCACGCACGTGTTCGACAACGTCGTACGCACGCGGATCACGCTGTTCGCGGCGGGGCTCGCGTTCATGACGACCGTCGTCGCGGCCAACCTGGCCGTGGCGTACCGGCTCCGCCCCCCGCACCGCCCGAACTCCCTCGAACAGCGCGGCCTCGACCGCTACCGCGACGCCGTCGCGCCGCACGAGCGGCTCGTCATCGTGGCCGTCGCGCTCGTCCCGGGCATCCTCGCCGGCATCACGGCGTCCGGCCGCTGGCAGACGTGGATGCAGTGGCGCAACGGCGTGGAGTTCGGCGTCAAGGACGCGCAGTTCGGGCGCGACGTGTCGTACTTCGCCTTCACCTACCCGTTCCAGCGGATGGTCGTCGGCTTCCTCTTCGCGGCGCTGTTCCTCTCCATCGTCGGCGCGGCCGGCGTGCACTACCTCTACGCCGGCATCCGCCTGCAGACCACCGGCGACAAGGTCGGCCACGCGGCGCGCGCGCACCTGTCGGTGCTGCTCGGGGTGTTCGTGCTGCTCAAGGGCGCCGCGTACTACCTCGACCAGTTCGGCCTGGCGTTCTCGCCGCGCGGCAAGGTGACCGGGGCGTCGTACACCGACGTCAACGCCGAGCTGCCCGCGCTGAAGATCCTCGTCGTCATCGCGGTCATCTGCGCGCTGCTGTTCTTCGCGGCCGTCGTCCGCGAGGGGTGGACGCTGCCGGGCTTGGGCATCGCGCTCATGCTCATCTCGAGCTTCGCGGTCGGCGGCGCGTACCCGTTCGTCGTGCAGCAGGCGCAGGTCAAGCCGAACGAGATCGAGCGCGAGTCGCCGTACATCAAGCGCAACATCGACGCGACGCGGGCGGCGTACAACCTGGAGAAGGGCACCGACGTCACGTACACGCGGTACGAGGGGACGCAGACCGCGACCGACAAGGCGATCCGCGCCGACAAGGACACCGTCGCGAACGCGCGCCTGCTCGACCCCAACAAGCTGCGGTCGTCGTTCGAGTCGCTGCAGCAGATCCGCGGCTACTACGGCTTCCCGAAGTCGCTCGACGTCGATCGGTACGAGGTCGACGGCAAGACCGTGACGTACATCCTCGGCGCCCGCGAGATCGACCACGCCGGTCTCGAGGACGCGCAGGACAACTGGATCAACCGCCACCTCGTCTTCACCCACGGCAACGGCATCGTCGCCGCCCCCACCAACGTCGTCGACTCGCAGGGCGACCCGCGCTTCGCGCTCCGCGACATCCCTCCGGCCGGCACCATCGACATCACGCAGCCGCGCGTCTACTACGGCGAGCTGGCGCCCGAGTACTCCGTCGTCGGCACCAGCCAGGCCGAGGTCGACCGCCCCGCCGAAGGCGGTGGCGAGGACACCGGCTTCACGTACGACGGCAAGGGCGGCGTCGGCATCGGCAACCTGTGGCGGCGCGTCCTCTACTCCGTGAAGTTCCGCTCGCGCTTCCTGCTCCTGTCGGGCGCGCTGCAGCCGCAGTCGAAGATCCTCTACGTCCGCGACCCACGCGAGCGCGTGCGCAAGGTGGCGCCGTACCTCGAGCTCGACCAGGACCCGTACCCCGTCGTCCTGAACGGCCGCATCGTCTGGGTCGTCGACGGCTTCACGACGTCGAACGGCTACCCGTACTCCGAGCGCCGCGACCTCGACCAGCTCACCGCCGACTCCGTCACCGCGCGGCAGAGCGCGCGCCAGATCAACTACATCCGCAACTCCGTCAAGGCCACCGTGGACGCGTACGACGGCACCGTCACGCTCTACCGGTGGGACGACGCGGACCCGGTCCTGAAGACGTGGGAGAAGGTCTTCCCCGGCTCGCTGCGGCCGCGCTCGGAGATGTCGCCCGAGCTGCTCGCGCACGTGCGCTACCCCGAGGACCTGTTCAAGATCCAGCGCGACCTCATCACGGCGTACCACATCGAGGAGCCGGGGGCGTTCTTCCGCGAGGCCGACTTCTGGGCCGTGCCGAACGACCCCAGCCTCCGCGACCGCAAGCAGCCGCAGCCGCCGTACTACCTCTACGGCAAGCTGCCCGGCGCCACCAAGCCGACGTTCCAGCTGACGACGCCGCTCACCGCGCGCAGCAGGCCGAACCTCGCGGCGTACCTCTCCGTCTCCAACGACGTAGACGACTACGGGCACATCACCGTCCTCGAGCTGCCGACCAACACGTCCGTGCCTGGGCCCGAGCAACGGGGGGCTACGTTCCAGACGTCGCCCGCCGCGTCGCAGGAGCTAGCGCTGCTCGACCAGCGCGGCTCCCAGGTCGTGCTCGGCAACCTGCTGACGCTGCCCGTCGGCGGCACCCTCGTCTTCGTGCAACCCGTCTACGTGCAGGCCGAGACGGGGTCGCAGATCCCGCAGCTCAAGCGGGTATTCGTCGGCATCGGCGGTCGCGTCGGGTTCGGGGACACATACGACGCGGCGCTGAACCAGGCGTTCGCGACGACGACGCCGACCGACCCAGGCGACGATCCCGACCCGCCGCCGGCCGGCTCCACCTCGGAGGAGGTGCGCCGGCTGACGGCGGAGGCGAAGGCGGCGTTCGACGCGGCGGCGGCGGCGTTCGGGCGGCAGGACTACGCCGAGTACGCGCGCCAGCAGGATCGGCTGCGCGACATCCTCGCCGAGCTCGAACGCATCACCGGCGCCCCGGCGTCCTCGCCGTCACCGGCGCCTCAGTAGTAGATGCAGGGCGGCTGGAGCTCGACGGCGCATTCGACGGCGCGGAGGACGTTCGCGGGGAGCATGCACGTGTCGAGCGGGCCGACGTAGCAGGTCGCCTGGGCGGCCGGGGCCGTGGCGAGCGCGGCCGTCGCGAGCAGGGCGGCGCCGAGGATGCGGCGCATGTGGGGTGCTCCGTTCGGTAGGGGTCAGCGGCAAGGCTCCCAGAACACCGGGCCGCACTCGACCGCCTCGAACACGAGGCGCTTCGCGTTCTCGCGCAGCGCGCAGACGTCGACGCCGGCGGGGGCGCAGTTGGCGGCGTGCGCGGCTGGGGCCGCGGTGAGCGAGGCGGCCGCGAGAAGGGCGGCGGCGAGGGTGCGGCGCATGAGGCGGCTCCGTACGGTCGGGGGTACCGGTTCGGCCGTAGCGTTCGCCGTGGTCGGGCGCCGGACCTGTTACCGAGTTGGCGCCGCACGGGGGCGCCGGGTAGGGTCGTAGACACCGACGCGGGGTGGAGCAGCTCGGTAGCTCGCTGGGCTCATAACCCAGAGGTCGCAGGTTCAAATCCTGCCCCCGCTACCACGGTTCAGGGCCGGTCCTCCGGGGCCGGTCCTGACCTGTCTTGCAGGTCGGGCGGATGTGAGTCTGTGCGTGCCGCTCCGGTGGGCACCCTCCGGCGAGCCGCTGATCGTCGCGTGTTGGCAGAATGTTTGGCAAGTCCCCTGGGTTCGTGGCTCGCCCCGGTGTTCGGTGTTCGCGTAGGTCCCGAGCCGCGCGCGCGCGGTCGGCTCCCAGACCTGCCGCGCGAATCAGTACGGAACTATCACGCCCTGATGTCAGTCCCCCAGAAACACCAGATAGAGGTGCGGAGTGCGCAGCACCAGGTCGGTCAACGCGATGAGGTTCCGCGCGGTCTCGGCCTCGGCGGGTGGTGCCGTGTCCGCGAGCTGCTGGAGCTCGCGGATCAGGGGCGGCATCTGCATCTCGTTGAACACCGTGTCGTCGTAAGGGTCGACGTGGCCGAGCAGCGGAGCCCCGCCGCCCTCGCGAGGGCGCATAGCTCGTTCACCCCCGAGCGTTCGAACCGGCCCTCCACCTTGCCGGTGTACGTCCGCACCATCGCGCTCAGCGGCATGATTGCCGCTCGACGTCAGTCACCGATGAACACCAGGTACCGGTGTGGTTTCGCGTCGACCCGTTCGGTCATCGCCAGGAGGCGGTGCGCCGCTTCGGCCTCGGCTGGCGGCGCGGTCGCGGCGAGCTGCCTGAGCTCCGCCGCGACCGCGCCGATCTGGCTGCGGTTGAACTTCGTGTCGTCGTACTTGGCCACGAGGCCGAGCATCGGCATCCCCGCCTCGGCAGCGAGCTGGCACAGCTGCCACACGGGGCCGCCGACGTAGCGCTCCTCCACCACGCCGCCGTAGCCTTCGACCGCCACGCTCAACGCCACCAGCTGCCTCCGTTTCCCCGCCCTGCGCGGGTCGCTATCTCGGTACGCCTGGATGCATAGTGTCCACGCCACCGAATCGGTCGGTGATCACGGTGTACACCTTCGTCGGCAGCCCTGTCTCCACGTCGGTGCCGATGACGTCGTCGGCAACGCACACGCGAGCGCAGCCGCCGTTGAGCTGCTCCTGCCCGGGGAAGTTGTCCGACTTCTCCGCCAGCTCCTGCAGATCGACATCCTTGTTGAAGACACCCTTGGTGTTGTCGATCTGAGTGCCGCCGACCATGTGGCGGTCCTTGATGTACGCCTCACCCAGCTCGTCGAGGTTGGCGGGCATGCAGTTGTGGACGAGGACCGGGTCGTCGCCGGCCAGCACGTAGTACGTGTGGATGCCGTCGACGGTGAGGTTGTGCACCCGGCGAACCTCGGTCCGCAGGGTGGCCGTACCGACCGTCCGCCGCTCGCCGCGCGCGGTCAGTACGTCGTCGCCCGCTCGCAGCGCCGCCGCCGGGACCCAGCGGCCCGCGTCGTCGACCCAGAACGGGTGACCGTCGGTCGCCGTGACGACCTCGCCGTCGATCTCGACGTCGACCAGGTGCTTCACGCCGTCGCCGGTGATCAGCCGGATCACCGGCTTGGCCGCGGTCTCCCCGGTCTGGGGGTCGGTCGCGACGACCTCGTCGCCGATGTCCACGTCCTCGATGGGTTTGGTGCTGCCGTCGGCCAGGAGGACGAGCGTCCCTGGCACGAAGCTGTTGTCGGCACAGCGCGACAACGCCTTCCGGGCGCCGTTGAGCTCGTCGCTCGCCTTGAACCAGCCCTTGACGAGCCCGATCGCGCGGTCGGCCAGCTTCCAGAGCTTGCCGGCCAGCCGGAGCCCTTCGCCCCACTTCCACGGCGCGCCGTACTTCTTGAGGATCTTCGCGGCGAACCCGCCGACGAACGACAGCGCGACGTTGACCAGGGTCTCGCCGCAGGCGCCGAGGTCACCTGTCGTGAAGCAGTTGACCGCGGCCTTGATGCCGAGCACGTCCGAGACGATGTCCACGATCTCCTTGACCGTGTCCATCACCTTGCGCTTCTGCTCGTCGACGCGCACCTGGGCGACGTTGACGTTGATCTCGAGCTGCTGCTTCGGCGTGGTCGGCTTGACGTTCTCGCGCTCCCACTGCGCCACCGACAGCGGCGGCTTCGGCGTCGGCGTGCTGCCGCCGCCGCTGTCCGCCTTGTCGACCATCAGGCCGTCGGGGTCGGAGAACGTCGTCGGGTTGTTGTTCGAGTACGCGTACCCGTGCATCTGCTGCGGGTCCATGTGGTCGATCAGCGGGTCGACCGAGACGAACCGCCCGGTGCCGGGGTCGTACTCCCGTGCCCCGAGATGGGTCAGCCCGGTGGTGCCGTCGACGGTGCCGCCGACGAAGCCGCGCTGGCCGGGGATCGAGCCGGCGCCGCGCTGCGCGCCGAACGGCAGCATCCGCCGCCGCGACACCGCCGTCGTGGAGTTGTGCACCGAGAGCATGGCCGTGCCGTGCAGGTCGTTCGCGACGGTCTCCAGCCCGGCCGCGGTGCGCACGGCGATCGTGCGGCCGCCGTGGGTGTAGTAGCGGGTGCTCGTCCGCGCACCGCTCGTGCGGTCGAGCCGGACCTCGGCGTTGTCGAGGAACAACGTCACCGCGTCCTTGTCGCGGCGGATCAGCCGCTCGCCCTCGGCGTCGTACAGGAACTCGGTCAGCCCCTGCACGGAGTCCTGCACCGAGGCGAGGTGCCCCTCGGCGTCCCACGTCAGCGTCTGGCCGGCCGACCCGGTGCGGGTCTTCAGGTTGCCGACGCTGTCGTAGTCGAACGTGTCGGAGCCGGTCGCCGCGCCGCCGACGGTCGTGTCGATGGTGCGCAGCGTGTGCGGCTGCGGCTGGCCCGCCAGCGGGTATCCGTACGTCCGCACGGTGTCGCCGCCCGCCGCGTGCTGTGTCTCGGTGCGGCGGTTGCCGATCGCGTCGTACGTGTACGAGTGCCAGTACGGTGCGGGGCCACCGAGTGCGGCGGCTCCGGGCGCGCCGACGCAGTCGTCCGTCGGCGTCCACGCCTCGGTGAGCCGGCGCAGGTGGTCGTAGCGGTAGCACTGCGTGTCCGCCGTCTGGCTCGGCGCGACGTCGCTCGCCTTGACGAGGTTGCCGGCCGCGTCGAACGAGTACCGCATGTCCATGTCGGACACGCCGACCGTCTCGCGGTCGACCTGCATCCGCTCCGCGCGCCGCGTGCCCTCCTCGTAGAAGAACGTGTTCCACACGCTCTTGGTCGTCTGGCCCATGGAGAGCTGGAGCACCTCGCTGAACGGCGAGTACAGCGTCGCCCCGACGTACGACGAGCCGAACGCGCCCATCTGGTACGGCAGGCCGAGCGTGGTGTACGTGAGGTTCAGCGTCTCCGCCGCCAGCCCCGGTAGCGCGGGCAGCGACAGAGACTTCACGTTGCCGTCGAGGTGGTACGTCAGCGACGTCGTGTACGTGCCCGCGAGCGTCCCCTCGCGCGGCGGGATGGTGATCGTGCTGCCGGTCGGGCGGTACGCGTCGTCGTAGCCGGTGGCCGCGACCTTGTACTCCTCGCCGCCGACGAACCGGCTGGACGAGACGGCCTTGCCGACGGCGCCGGTGATCGTGTCGTACGTCCACGTGGCGGCGATGGGGCCGGTCGCCGAGCCGGTCCGCATGAGCGTCTTGCGGCCGATCTCGTCGTACTCGTAGGCGAGCACCTGGTTGCGCGAGTCGGTCGTCGTCAGCACCTGGCCGGCGTTGTCGTACGTGACTTGCGTGGTGCCGCGGTCGGGGTCGGTCGTCGACGTGGTGCGGCCCAGCGCGTCGTACCCGTACTCCCACTGGTTGCCCGCCGCGTCGGTGACCGTGTCGATCTTCCCGTCCGGCAGGTACGCGTACGTCGTCTCGTCGTACGTGCTCGCCGGCGTCGGGCCGTGGTGCTGGCGCAGCGCGACGAGCCGCCCCCGGTGGTCCTGGATGCCGGTCGTCGCGGTGCCGCCCGCGGGCGGGGTGACGGCGACGCGGTCACCGCCGTACGACGTGGTTGTCCGCCAGCGCTCGTTGCCGTTGACGCGGAACGCCTCGACGACGGGACGACCGGCACCGTCGTACGTCGTCCGCACCTGCGACGGCATCTGGTTGTCGTCGACGAGCAGCAGCGACGTCCCCGGCGCGGCGGAGTTGTAGTACGGGCCGTTGCGGTCGACGACCAGCCCGCGGCTGTCGTAGACGAGGTCGGTCAGGACCCGGCCGCCGTTGGTGCCGGGTGCCGGCGCCTGCGTCTGCCGCTGCCGCAGCAGGCCGTCGAACAGCGTGTTCGTCGCGGCGTACGTCCCGTTGTGCATCAGCTCCTCGGAGGTGATCACGACCGGCCCGTCGTTGCGGACGAGGTAGGTGAAGCGCGCCGTCGGCGACGTCGGGTTGGCCGACTTCAGCCGCCCTGGCGCCCACACCGCGGTCAGCCGGCCGAGCGCGTCGTACGTGAAGTCGGTGCGCTTGCCGTTCTGGTCGACCTCGGCTGTCGTGACGCCCCACGCCGGGTGCAGCGTGGTGGTGTTCTTGTGCAGCTTCGCGTTCGTCGTGGCCACCTGCGTCACAGGCCCCGTGGTCGCGGGCGTGTGGGTGTACGCCGTGGTGGTCTTGCGGTTCAGCGCGTCGTACGCCTCGGTCATCCGGCCGAACGCGTCGTAGACGACCTTGCTGCGCTGCGTGTAGACCGGCCCGGTCGTCCAGCCGGACATCGCCTCGGTCTTCGTGAGCAGGCCGCGGGTCGGTGTCGTGCCGTGGACGGTCGCGTTGTCGTAGTACATGCGCCCGTCGCTCACGACGTCACCGGGACGGCTCGGCGTCGCCGAGCAGCGCACCTTCACCGTCTCGACGCGGGACACCGCGTTGGTGATCCAGAGCGAGATGTTGCGCAGGTACGTCGTCCGGGTGCACGTGTCGTCGGTGTCGTCGAGTGGGTCGCCGAGGTCGTCGACCGAGACCACCTGGCCGAGGTCGTCGAACGTCTTGGCCACCTCCGCCGTGCGGTAGCCGCCGCTCGCCAGCCTGGTCCTCGTGCGTACCTTGCCGACGCCGAGCAGGTTGGACACCGCGGTGCCGTTGGCGCCGCGCGAGCTGATCCACGGGTCGTTGATGGACCCGCTGATCTCGGCGCCGGTGGGCCCGTCGAACGTGATCTCCTCGCGGACGAAGCCGCGCAGCCGCGGGTGGTCCTCGAGGGGCGGTCCGCCGAGGCTGTCCTGGACCCACACGTCACGGGTGCCGCTGGGCAGCTTGTCGCCGTCCATGCCGCGGGCGAACCTGTGCTCGGTCATCGACCGGGTGGAGTCGGTGCCGACGAGGGCGCGGACGATGCCGTACCCGCGCCAGTCACCCCACGTGCGGTACTTCGGGGGCGTCAGCTCGTTGTCGTCGTAGTGCCAGGCAGGAAGGTCGAGGTACTGGTACGTCGTGGCCTTGTCGAGGCTGGCGCCGGTCCGCTCGTCCTCGGTGACGGAGCTGACCAGGTACTTGTGGAACCAGTGGAGGGTCGGCTCCGCCTGCCCGTCGGCGGCCCAGTACACGGGGAAGCAGCGCTTCGTGTTGGTCGCGGGCGTGGCCGGCAGGTTCGTCGACGAGCACTCCTGCGGGGTGTATCCGACCACGGTGATCGCGCCGGTCTCGGACGTGACGTTCGCGACGCGGAACTTCCACAGCGCGGGCGCGGCGATGCCCTGGACCCGGTTCTCCATCGCGACCTTGCCGAACGTGACGCTCGGCAGCGTGATCGCGGTGCCGGCCTTCCCTGTGTGCGTCAGCGACTCGAGCCACAGCGCCGCCGTCGTGCCGTCGCCGGGGTCGGGGAACGAGTGCGTCAGCGCCCACGAGTCGGTGTCGGCGTACGCCGTGCCGTTCCAGTACTTCGTCGTGACGGACGTCAGCCGCTTGCGGGTGAAGAACGTCGGCGAAGGCTGGTTGCGGCAGTCGGTCGTGCTGGAGCAGATCTGGTCGGCGGGGACGTCCGGCCACCTCGTCGGGTTCGCCGCGATGAGCGTCGGGTCGCAGGTGAACGTGCTCGTCGTCAGGCAGCGCTCGGCGACGCCGAACGTGACCTGCGCGACCGCGGTCGTGGTGTGCTCGGTGCCCTTGCGCTCGCCGTACTCGATGCGGCTGAGGTAGCCGCCGCGCTGGTACGTCGAGACCTTGTTCAGGGCGCCGTTGATGCGGCCGTAGTTGTTGTTCTCGGGTGTGTAGAAGTAGGTCATCGTGTTGCCGTGGGGGTCCACGACGTACGCGAGGTTCCACCGCCACGCCTGCATGCAGTGCGACGCGTCGAACGTCGTCTGCCGGCACGGCTCACCCGTGTGGTTGCCGAACACCGGCACCGACCAGGTCGCGCTGGTCGCGATGGTGTCGGTCGCGTACCGCTTGCCGACGCCGAAGAAGTACTGCGTGCCGTCGGTGGTCGTCAGCTTCCAGTACTCGGTGTCGTTGTCGTTGTTGTAGCCGCCGACGGTCAGCTTCTCGATCTTCGAGCCGTCGTCGTTCTCCAGCAGCCACCCCTTCGCCGGGTCCTTGATCAGCGTCCCCGAGTGGCCGCCGAGCGACAGCGTCGCGTTGTCGGACCGCCAGCACAGGTCGGCGGTCTTCTGCGTGCTGTTGTTCCCGCCCACCATGTCGTCGGCGCAGCTGACGTACTTGCGCTCGACGAAGCCCCATTCCATCGAGTGGCCCTCGCCGATCCACGACGGCTGCGCGTTCTGCGACGCGGTACGGCCGTCGACGGAGCCGGACGAGTAGCTGAGCGCGACCTGCGGCGTCGGCCCGTTGAGTCCCGGCGGCACGCGGAACGGGTACGACCACGTGAAGTCACCGGTCTGGAGCCCCACCTGCCACGCCGACGACGGCGCGAGCGGCGTCGCGTTGTAGCTGCCCGACGCGCCCGACGCCGCCGCGGCGACGGCGAACGTCGACGCGGTCTCACGCGTCGTGACCGTGCCCTCGACCACGTTGCGGTCGCTGTGGTTCACCGACCCGACCGGCACGGTCGAGCGACCCACCCGGACGAGGCGCAGCCGCGACGCCCAGTCGCCGCCGACGGCGTACCGGAACGACGTGTAGTCGACGGTGAGGGTGACGTCGCCGACGGCGTCGCTGCCGTCGGCGCGCCGGACCCGCAGCGCGAGGCCGGTGACGCCGAGCGCGCTGGTGGCGCGCCGCGACAGCACCTCGACCTCGACGCTGCGCGGGCCGCCGCGCTTCGCCGCCACCCAGACCGGCAGCGTGCCGGCCCGTCGTCTGCCGCGGGACAGGTCGACGGTCGCGCGGCCGCCCTCCGGCCAACGCACCGCCGGCGCGGGGCGCTCGACCGTCGCGACGGACGCGGTGGTCTCCGGCACCGCCTCGCGCCCCGGCACCGAGGGCGTCTGCTGCACCTCCGGTGCCTTGCGGCGGACGCTCCGCGCCTCGGCGGGCAGCGCCTGCCCGAGCGTGATCGTGATGGCGAGGCCGGTCGCGCCGGCGACGAGGCGCCGGATCCGGGCACGCTGGGACCTGGTCATGGTGGTTCCCCCCTCAGTCCGTGAGGACTAGAGCTCGTAGGGCTCGTACGCGATCTGGTGGACGGTGGCGTCGTCGAGCGCGCCCGGGTACACCCGGACCTCGTCGACCATGCCGAGCCAGTAGCCGCTGCTGTCGCTGCCGCCGACGTGGAACTGCCCGGTCGGGTTCCAGGTTGCGGTGTAGGTGGTCTCGACCTTGAACTCGCCGTTGAAGTACAGCTTCAGCTTCTTGGTGACGGAGTCGTAGACGATCGCGACGTGCTGCCACCCGTCGGTCACCGCCGGCGTCTGGAGCGTGGCGGTGTACGCCGAGGACGTGCTGTCCGACGCGCGCGTGGCGACGAGCCAGTCAGTGCCTTCGTACGACAGCCGCCACTGCGACACGTTGACGCCGTTCATCCGCAGCGGTGACCCGACGGCGTTCACGCCGCTCAGGGTCGACGGCTGGACGAACGCGGTGACCGTCCAGCTCTTGGTCCAGTTCGTCGGCGAAGCGGCCGTCGCGCTGTCGGCGCCGCTGTCGTGGTAGATCGCGCGGTCCTGCGGGTAGCTCGCCGCCTGGACGCCGTCCACCCAGTCGCTGCCGCTGACCGTCAGCGGTTGCTTCGTCGTGGCGTCGCCGGTGTCGGGCGCGGTCGTCGCTCCGGCCGCCTCGTCGAGGCGCCACTGGGCGATCGCCGGGCCGGCCTCGACGGTGAACTCGTACGTCCGGGTGGGCCCGGGGTTGCCCGCGCGGTCTATCGACTGGACCTTGAGGAAGTTCACGCCGGTCTTGTCGGCCGTGTACGAGATCGTGGCGGGGCCGCTCAGCGTCCCGGGCGTCGCGGGGATGCTCGGCGGGTCGCTGTTGATCGCGTACTTGTAGTACTTGATGTCGGTGTCGCCGCCGGAGACCACGGTGAACTGCCCGGTGTCGCCGAGCGTGAGCGGGCTGATCGCGTTCTCCGGGTAGTGCGTCGGCGACGTGACCGTCGGCATCATCGTCGGGTCCACGGTGTCGACCGAGTACTCACAGCTCACGGACCACGCGCCTTCGTCGACTCCGTCGTCGCCGCGGGCACGCCAGGTGTAGCTGCCGTCCGGCCGCGCCGCGAGCTGGTAGGAGAAGTCCGATCCCGATGCGCCGTACGTCCTCCCGATGGCGGGAGTCGATCCGGCAGCGAGGTTACGGATCTCGAACTCGGCGTAGAGGTTGCCACCGTCCCCGTCGACGACCCGCGCCCACACCTTCGGGTTGTTCACGCCGACCCACGGCCGGTTGGCCCCGGTGACGCAGGTGGTGTTCGGGTTCGTCGTCTTGAGGTACGTCGCCGACGGCTGGCTCGGCACCGTGTTGTACGTCGTGCTGTAGGTGATGTCGGGCCTGAACCGCTTCCACTGCGAGTTGTCGAGCTCGTTCGGGGCGCGCAGCCCGAGCGACTGGACGTCGAGGTTGGCGGCCGCCGCGTCGACGGCAGCGGTCGTCACCGTGAAGGCGACCAGCGCGCCGTCAGGGTCGCATCCGGTCCGGCCGACGTTGGTGTTCTTGGAGGTGATCCGCTTCGGCCAGGCCGTGGAGCTGGACGAGTTGTTCCAGGTCGTCCCGGTGGAGACGTTCGTCGTCACGTACACGTCGACGGGCGTCGCGGTGCAGGTCGACGACCACGTCTGGTACGCGGTGAGCGTCGACGACAGGACGTGCTTGCCGTTGAGGCCGCTGGTGTTGAACTCCCACATCAGGCGCTTGGTGCTGACGCCGTCGAAGTTCTGGTAGCCGACGCCCTGGTCGCCGGTCCAGTTGTGGTACACGTTCGACGGGTACGTCTTGTCGATCATCCCCCACTCGATGCGCGAGGCGTTCCACGCCGGGTCGATGTACAGCGGGAACGCCGTGTCAGGCGCGGCCAGCAGCGACGCGTCGGGCACGATCGCGAGTGACCCCGGTTCGATCGCGAGCGTCATCGGCGCCACCTTGTCGCCCTCGGCAGGCGCGACGTGCCGGTTGTCGCCGCCGAGCGCGCGACCGCGGGAGTCCCACATGGCCGGCCGGCCGCCGCGCAGCACCGTGGACCCGTCGGCGGCGATCGCGCGGTACCCGCCGTCGCGCTCCTCGAGCGTGAGCCCGCTCGTACGCGTGCCGAACGTCAGCCGGCGCAGCGCCGGGTTCGCGGCGGCGGCGCGGTCGCGGACCACGAGCACCTGGGACACCGCCTCGGGCGACACCGTGAGCACGAGGTCGACTCCGGGCAGGACGTCGCGGTACGTCGCGACCGGGCCGTCCAGCGACGGCACCGGCAGCGACGCGGGCCACGTCAGGTCGAGGCGGCCGCGGTCGCGGCCGATGCTCAGCATCGGCGTAGCGCCACCGCCGGACAGTTCGACGTCGCCGGGCACCGAGCTCGGCGTGACGGTGCCGTCGGCGCGACGGGCGAGCGTCGTGTCGACCGGCGTCCACACGCCGTCCTCGCGGCTGCGTACGGCAACCGACGACAGGTCGAGCGTGAACGTCCCATCCGGGTTGGCCCAGAGCGTGTCGCGCTCCGTGCGCTTGGCGTCGACCTCGACGCGGGTGCCGCGCTGGCGGGCGAGCGACGCGGCCGTGGCCTCGTCGAGCTCCTGCGGCGCGGGTGCCGGGCCGGCCGCGGTGGCGTGGGCGCCACCCTGGACGGCGAGCGAGAGAATGGCGGCGGCGACGCCGGTGATGGCAAGACGACGGCGCGCTGGCATGGAGCGCATCTGGACCCCCCCAGAACTCGACAAGTGCGAGGTTGGCAAGAGTAGGCGCGGTCTTCCATGTCCGACAGGGGGGTGGCGTAGTCCTTTCCGACGGTTTCTGCCGGCGGTCGGAACCACATCACCACGAGTCGATCGGCCCCCAGGAGTGCTGTTCGCCGGCTGTTTCCGGGTCGGCAGCCTCAGCCGGAGTGCAGCCAGGTGCGGGCCGCTCTCTCGTCGGAGCGGCGACCAGCGCCTATTAGCAACGCTTACGCGTAGGGTCGATGTATGTACGTGCGCAGCAGCGGCATCCCGGCTCTCGACGAGGCCCTCGGCGGGCTGATGGTGGGCGACAACGTCGTGTGGGCCGGTGGCTCCGCGCCCCTGCACGACGTGCTGCACCGGGCGTTCCTCGACCCCGCGATGCCGGGCCCGGCGACGTACGTGACGCTCGGCGACCCGCCCGCGCGCGTACGGTCTCGCTACGGCGCGCACGTCCGCGTCGTCGACGCCCGTACCGGTCGTCCGCACAGCGACCTCGTCGCGCTGGAACGGGCCATTCTCGACGCGGCGACACCGGACGGGCGGCTCGTCGTCGCGGACCTCGACGAGATCGTCGCCCGGGTCGGCGTCGACCGCGCGGTGGGGTTCTTCAGCCGGGTCTGCCCGCAGCTGTTCGACGTCGGGGCGGTGGCGTACTGGCGGGCCGGCAGCCGCCTGCGGCCGGCGCTGGAGCGCGTACGGCGGGTGACGCAGTGCGTGCTCGACGTCGACGGCGAGCACCTCCGGGTCGTCCGCGCCGAGGGACGCCGCGGCGTGCAGGGCCGCATGTTCCGCCTCGCGCTCGACGGCGACGTCCTGACGGTGGAGCCGGAGGCGGCGCTCGGCCGTCTCGCGCAGGGCCTGCGCGCCGTGCGCGCGAGCCGCCGCCTCGCGCAGTCCGACCTCGCGCGGATGGCGGGTGTGTCGCCCAGCGCGATCTCGCAGGCGGAGGCCGGTCACCGCGGTCTCGCACTCGACACGGTGCTCACGCTCGCGGGCGCGCTGGGCATCGGCGTCGACCAGCTCCTCGCGCAGCCGGCCGACGCCGGCTACGTCATCGCGCGCCGCGACCGCACCGCACCGCGGCGCGGGATGACCGCGCTCGTGGACGACCCGGCCGTGGGCCTGCGCGCGTACCTCGTCCACCTCGGCCCCGGTGAGGTGGGGGAGCCGCCCGTCACGCACAAGGGCGTCGAGCTCGTGGTCGTCGCGGCGGGACTCGTCCAGCTCGACATGGGCCACGACGCGGCGGTCGTCCGCGCCGGCGACGCCGTGCTGGCGACGACGACCGCGATCCGCGAGTGGCGCAACCTCGTCCCGGCGCCGGCGCAGCTCTTCTGGATCCTCAGGGACCCGGGATCGTCACCGGCACCGTGATGTTCCCGGTGAAGCGCTGCTGCTGACGGCGGGCCACGGGCTCCGGTCGTTCCTACGCTGCGACCGTGCCCCCGAACGGGGCGAACGAGCATTCCCTGACCGGAGGTGGGCCGTGGCGCGCGGCGGCGAGGACGTCCTGGTGCGCGACGACGTGAAGTCGGCGCTCGAGGAGCAGTGGCGCGAACGGATCGACGAGATCAGCCGGCTCAGCGTGCAGCTCTACACGATGCGGGACGACCCCGAGGACGGGGGCGGCCAGGTGTTCGAGCCGGCGATGGTCGAGCGGCAGCTCAACACGGCGCGTCGTGCCGCGGCCGACATCGAGGATGCGCTGCGCAGGCTCGACGCGGGGACGTACGGCGTCTGTGAGCGCTGCGAGCGGCCGGTCGCCAGGGCACGCCTCGAGGCGTTGCCGCACGCGCGGCTCTGCGCGCCGTGCCAGGCAGTGACGGCGAAGGGCTAGCAGGTTGGTGCGTTCCGTGCCGGTCGCCGTGGACCTCGGATCGAGCCGGGTGCGCGTGTGGAGCCCGCGCCGCGGGCGCGTGCTCGACGCACCGGCCGCGGGGATCCGCAACGGCCGGGTCGTCGGCGACGTCGCCTGCCTCGCGGTCCTGCGGCGGCAGCTCGACCTCCTCGGCTGCCGGCGCGTGGACGTCACGGTCGCGGTGCCGGCGCTGCTGTCCGCCGCGGATGCCGTACGGCGGGTGCTCGCGGCCGCGGGCGCGCGGCACGTCACCGAGGTGGAGCAGTCGCTTGCCGCGGCGATCGGCGCCGGTGTCGCCGTCGCGTCGTCGCGGCCGGCGCTCGTCATCGACGTGGGGGCGGGCCTCGTCGAGGTCGCGGTCGTCAGCGACGGCACGATCCGCGCGCAACGCGTGCTCGAGTGGGGGGTCGGCGACCTGGCGACGACGCTGCGGCGGCGGATCCACGTCGCGTCCTCGGTGTGGGTCACGGCGCCCGAGGCGGCGCGCGCGTTCGACGGCCGCGCGGTCGCCGGGATCCACACGGGAACCGGCGAACCGATCGCGATGCCGGTCCCGCGCGGGCACCTCGACGCCGTCCTGGCCCCGGCGGTGGAGCAGGTGCGCCGCGCGGTGGACGAGGTCGTCGCGGAGCTGCCCGCGCGGTACGCCGCCGACGTGACGACGTCGCGCCCCGTCGTGGTCGGAGGTGGTGCCACCGCGTCACTGCTGCGCGAGCGGCTGTCCGCCGCCCTCGGCGTCCCCGTCGCGACCCCGCGCAGCCCTGGTGCCGCGGTGCTCAACGGTCTCGCGGCCGTCGTGCCGTACGCCCGCGTGGTCCGCACGCCCGTCGCCCGCTGACGGCGTACCTCTGGATCGCCTCTGTCCTCGTCGCGGCCGGGGCGCTACGATTCGTCCTCTTTTGCGTGCTCCCAGCCGCATGCCCGCGTCTACGCAAGTGGGAGCTCTCGCATGCCCGACCTCGCTACGCGAGCGGATGTCGCCAGGCTGTTCGGCAGGGCGGCGTTCGGCGCGACCAGGGCCGACCTCGACAAGTGGACGGGCGTCCCGTACGCCGACGTCGTCGCGAGCCTGTTCCCGCCGGGGCCGGTCGGGACGCTGGGCCGTACGCCGCACCTCGACGAGCCCGAGCGTCTCGTCGCCGAGCACTACCTGGAGAACCCCGACCTCGCGCAGATGTGGTGGCTGGAGCGGCTGCGGTCGACGCCGTACCCGCTCGAGGAGCGGATGACGTTGTTCTGGCACGACCACTGGGCGACGGCGTACCTGAACCCGCCCGACACCGGCTACATGGTCGTGCAGAACCAGACGCTGCGGCTCCACGCGCTGGGCAGCTTCCGTGCCCTGGCGAACGCGATGACCGTCGACCCGGCGATGCTGTTCTGGCTGAACGGCATCAGCAACCACGCCGGCGGCGTCAACGAGAACTACGCGCGCGAGCTCTTCGAGCTGTTCACGCTGGGGGTGCTGCCGCAGGTCTACACGGAGACCGACGTCCGCGAGGCGGCGCGCGCGCTGACGGGCTGGGTCGTCAACACGGGGCTGCGGCAGGCGACGTTCACCGACACCCGGCACGCGCACGACTCGAAGACGGTGCTGGGCAGGACCATCGGCGGCTACCCCGCGGCGGACCCGCGCAACGCCACGGAGTACCAGGAGGTCACCGAGGCCGCGCTCGCCCACGACGGCGGCCGCAGCGCGTCGCGCTTCGTGGCGTACAAGCTGGTGCAGCAGTTCGGCTACGCGCCCGACGAGACGGACCTGCTCGCCGACTCCGTGGTCCAGGACGTCGCGGCGGCGCTGCGCGCCAACGACGCCTGGGACATCGCCGCGGCGGTCCGCACGATGCTCCTGCACCCCGGGTGGCGGCACGCCGACCAGTCGGCCGGACGCGGCCTGGTCCGCTCGCCCGTCGAGCTGTTCGTGCACGCGGCGAAGGTGCTCGGCATCGCGCTCAGCGTCACCGGCGGGACGAACGAGGCGCACTCGATGAGCAGCATCCCGACGCGCGCGGGACAGGAGCTGCTGATCCCGCCGAGCGTCGCGGGCTGGCCGAGCGGTCTCGGCTGGCTGTCGCAGACCACGGCGCTGGGCCGCTACGAGATGTTCGCGCCGCTGTTCCGCTACTTCCTCAACGCGCAGAAGGGGCTGCTGAACGCCGCGCCGGCGTCGGGCGACCTGGCCGGCTGGGCGGCGTTCATGGGCCTGTCGGGGTTGTCCACCAACACGACGTTACGGCTGCGGTCGTACCTCGACGGTCCAGGCACCGACAAGGAGCCGGAGAAGCAGGCGAGCGTGTTCGTGCTCGTGGGTGCGAGCCCGGACTGGCAGGTGATCTGAGATGGACGTCACCAGGAGGACGGTCCTCAAGGGCGCCGGCGCGGCGGCCGCGCTGCACGTCCTCGCGCCGTACTTCACGCGCGCGGCGTGGGGTGACGCGAACCCGCAGCACGCCGCGCGACGGCGGCTCGTCGTCATCGACCTCGGCGGCGGCAACGACGGCCTCAACACGGTCGTCCCCCGCAACGGCGCGCGCCGCGCGGTGTACGAGAAGGTGCGCCCGTCGATCGCGCTCGCGCCGGGCTCGCTGCTGCCGCTCGACCGCGGCGGCGCCGACGACGGCTCGCTCGGCCTGCACCCGGCCCTGTCGACGGTGCACGGCCTGTACGGCGCGGGCCGCGTCGCGATCGTGCAGGGCGTGGACTACCCGCAGCACAGCTACTCGCACTTCGTCTCGAACGACATCTGGCAGTCCGGCAACCCCGCCAACGCCGGCGACTCCGGCTGGATCGGCCGCCACCTCGACCGTACGGGTGTCGCCTCGGACGAGCTGCGCGCCGTCGGCATCGGCGGCACGCTGGCGCACGCGCTGCGCGGGGAGACCTACTCAGGGACGCAGGTCAACGCGCTCGCGGCGACGCAGTTCAGCGAGGGCACGACGCCGCTCGGCAACGCGCGGCACGCGGCGTACGGCGGCTTCGCGCAGCACACCGCGCTGGAGCCGGTCAGGCAGGCGTACGGCGAGATCTGCGCCAGCGTCGTCGCGCTCGACAGCGCGACGCGCGGGCTGACCGCGGCGGCGCCGGGCGGCCTCGCCGACCAGCTGATGACGGCGCGGACGCTGCTGGAGGCGGACCTCGGCGTGGAGGTGGTGTTCGTCTCGACGGGCGGCTTCGACAACCACGCCAACCAGCTCGCCCTGCACGCGGGGCGGCTGACCGACGTGGACCAGGCCCTGGAGTCGTTCTTCCACGGCACCAAGGGCGGCGCGCCGGTGCTCGACCCGAGCGGGGTGCCGGTCGGCCCGCTGCCGGGGTGGCTGGAGGAGCGGACGCTGGTGATGACGTTCAGCGAGTTCGGGCGCCGGATCGGGGAGAACGCCTCGGGCACCGACCACGGCGCGGCCGCGCCGATGCTGTTCGTCGGCCCGCCGCCCGGCGCCAACGACGTGTCGCTCGTGCCGGGCCTGC